>DAIQBH010000005.1:0-45750 GCA_036781285.1 Thermodesulfobacteriota bacterium
GAGTTCCTCGAGAAAGCGGCCAAGGAGAAGGGCGCCACCAAGACGGCGTCCGGCATCGTGATCCAGGAGATCAAGGCCGGCACCGGCGAGCAGCCGAAGTCGACCGACAAGGTGAAGGTGCACTACACCGGCACGCTCATCGACGGCACCGTCTTCGACAGCTCCGTACAGCGCGGCCAGCCCGCGACCTTCCCGTTGACCGGCGTCGTGAAGTGCTGGACCGAAGGCATGCAGCAGATCAAGGTCGGCGGCAAAGCGAAGCTCATCTGCCCGTCCGATCTCGCGTACGGCGATCAGGGACGGCCGCCGCAGATCAAGCCCGGCTCGACCCTCGTGTTCGAAGTCGAGCTCCTCGAGATCGTGAGATAAGGCGCGTTGCTTCTGGTATCGCGCTCGAACGCCCGCGTCCGGCCCTGGGTACGGACGCGGGCGTTGTGCATCTCGGTGCTGGTGTGCGCCGCGCTCGCTCCCGCAGCGCGCGCCGTGGAGCTCGAGCTTCCCGCCGGCGCCATCGCGCGCATCGGCGCCGTCTGTCCCGATTGCGAGCCCAAGGGATGGACGGCGTGCGGGTCGCAGGACGTCGGCTGGGGCAAGCGGTTCGCCACGCACGCGTTCCTCGGGACGCCGCAGCGCGGCTACCTCATCGCCTCCTCCCTGACGGGTGACGAGTTCCGGAAGATCGCCGAGAAAACCGCGTACACGGTGCTGGGGCCGGGGCTCCGCCGCCGCTTCCAGCGCCTCCGGCTCGTGGTCCTCGACGACGCGTTCGCGGACGCGCGCGTGCTCGCGATGCCGTCCGAGGTGAACGTCACCTTCCCTCGGCCACTGCACGACTGCGTGTACGGGACCTGGCGTCCGTGGGGCTGCTGTGTCGGCAAGTGCGAAAAGGAAGAGTGCTGCGAGAAGAAGCTCGGGAGCCCGGCCGTCGAGGTGACGTGGAAAGACGGCGACGAGACGCTCGTCCTGCACTACAGCCACACGGTCGGTGTCTCGTGGCTCGAGCGGCGGAGCGGAACCGCGAAGGTCCGTTACGCCTGCCTCGTCGACGCCAAGGGCACCCTCCGCCCGAGCGCCGCCAAGTAGCCGGAACCGGCGTCAGCTCGCGATGCGCTCGCGGTCGGCGGCGCGCTCGAGGGGCAGCGTCACGACGAAGGTCGACCCCTTCCCTGCCACGCTCTCGACGGCGATCGAGCCGCCGAGGAGCTCCGAGAGCCGGCGTGCGATGTGAAGGCCGAGCCCGACGCCGCCGAAGCGCCGGGTCGACGAGGAGTCGACCTGCCGGAACATTTCGAAGATCACGGGCAGATGCTCCGGCGCGATGCCGATGCCCGTGTCGCGGATCGTGAACCGCACCCAGCCGTCGACGCGCTGGGCCGTCACGTCCACCGTGCCGGCCGTCGTGAACTTGAGGGCGTTGCCCACGAGGTTCTTGAGGATCGTCTTCAGCTTGATGCGATCGCTCACGATCGCGACGCGATCGACGTTGTTCTGCCAGCGGAGCTTCACCCCGGCCGGGGCGAGCGCATCGAGCTCGCGCGCGAGCTCCGCGAAGAGCGGCTCGATCGCGACGGCGTCGACGCTGAGGCTCTCGCGGCCCGCCTCGAGGCGTCCCATGTCGAGCGTCGCGCTCACGAGGTTCAGGAGCTCGACGGATTGCGTACGGATGCGGCCGAGCGTGTCGTCGAACGCCGGCTCGTCGCTCCGCACGACGCCGTCGGCGAGCATCTCGGTGTAGCCCATGATCACGTTGATGGGCGTCCGGAGCTCGTGCGACATCGTCGCCACGAACTCGGACTTGAGCCGATTCGCGGATTGCAGATCGGCGACGAGGCGGCGGTTCTCGAGCGTCGTCGCGACGACGTGAGCGATGCCGAGCGCGAGCCGCCGTTGCCGGCCCGTGAACGGCCCGCGGCGTGTGAGATACCCCGCCACCATCACCCCGATGATCTGATCGCCCCGGACGACCGGCGCGTAGAGCGCGGACGCGACGCCGAGGCGGCGCATCAGCTCGATGGGCACCCACGGCTGCTCGTCGGCGTCGGCGATCTCGATGAGCTCGCCGGGCACGAGCGCGCGCAGCAGGCCGAGACTGTCGGGCGGGAACTCGAGATCGGCGAGCTCGGTGCGCACGTCGGGCGGCGACCCGACGTTCGAGGCGAGCCAGTAGACGCCGCGGCGCGCGTCGAAGAGATAGAGCGTGCTCCAGTCGCACGCGAGCGCTTCGCTGGTGAGGCGGTTCACCTGATCGAGCACGTCCGGCTGGCCGAGCTTCCGGCTGAGCGTTTCGCCGATCCGCGCGAGCGCCGCCGCAATCTCTGCCTCCTCCGTTTGGAGGGCGGCGTGCGTGAACGACTCGAAGCGGTAGCGGTCGAGAAAGAACGCGGCACACACGGACGTCGTCGCGGCGCACAGCAGCACCATGCCCGGGAACACGAGCGCGTCGGCCGTCACGAGGAACGGCGCGGCCGCCGCGAAGCTCGCGAACGCGCCGGCGGCGGTCGCCGCTTGCGCCGCCCAGCCCCAAGGGCAGAGCACCGACAGCAGGTTCAGCACGCAGCCGAGAATGGTCGCGACGCGCTCGGCCTGGGCACCCACCATCGCATGGTAGGCGCAGACGCACGCCAGCTCACCGACGCCCGCTCCGACGGCGATCGTCTCGGTCCACGCGTCGAACCGGCGCATCCGGCAGAGCGCGACGGCGAGGACCGCGATCCCGGCCTCGAGGCCATAGAGCGCTACGGCAACTCGTATGCGCTCCGGGTAGACGGCGACCTCGAAGAAGGTGCCGATGCCCATGAACAGCGCGAAAAGGCCCAACGCGGCGGCCAGGCGCTGACGCAGAATGGCGTCGGTTTCGGACCGGTACGCGGCCCGGGAGACGCACGGATCGGGAGCGAGCACGGGCACTCCCGGTAGGTTTCGACAGTCTTGCCCGCCGCCTTGAGCGTCCGTACCGGGGCGGCGGTACCGTCAGCTCCGGCGACCTGCTACGAAGCCGCACGCCCCGCGACCGAGGAGACCGCATGACCGAGACCGACCTGGCCCCCTACCTCCGCCCGAGCCCCTGCATCGACAGCGAGGCGCCGGCCGTGCGCGCCTTCACGGCGCGCGTCACCGAGGGCGCCGCGAGCCCGCGCGAGCGGGCCGTGCGGCTCTTCTATGCGGTGCGCGACGAGATTCGCTACGACCCCTACGGCACCGTCCTCACCGAGGACGGTCTCCGCGCGACGAGCGTGCTGGAGCGAGGACGGGGGTTCTGCGTCGCCAAGGCGGTCGTGCTCGCCGCCGGCGCCCGCGCGGTCGGCATCCCGGCACGGCTCGGCTTCGCCGACGTCCGGAACCACCTCACGACGGAGCGGCTGCGGGCGCAGATGGGCACCGACATCTTCGCATTTCACGGCTTCACCGAGCTCTACCTCGACGGCCGCTGGGTGAAGGCGACCCCCACCTTCAACCGGTCCCTCTGCGACCGCTTCGGCGTGAAGCCGCTCGAATGGGACGGCGTGAGCGACAGCCTGCTGCATCCGTTCGACGTCGCAGGCCAGCGCCACATGGAGTACCTCCGTGATCGCGGCAGCTACGTCGACGTCCCTCTCGACGAGATGCGCGCCGTCTTCCTCGAGCACTACGGGGGCATGATGGCGAGCAGCGAGCCCGTCCAAGGCGACTTCGAGCGCGACGCCGAAACCGATCGCGCGAGTCGCTGAGCCGGAAACTCAGCCGCCGAGCCCCTGCCGGATCCAGTGCACGCCGATCGCCGCGAGGAGCAGGCTCACGATCTTCGACATCGCGCGGGCGCCGGTGCGGCCGACGAGGCGCTCGACCACCCCCGCGTTGGCGAGCACGAGGCCGCCGGCCGCGAGATTGGCGACGAGCGCCACGACCGTGACGAGCGGACCGTAGAGATCGACGAGGACCATGGTGGTCGTGATCACCGCCGGCCCGGCAATGATCGGAACTCCGAGCGGGACCACGCCCACATCGGCGCCTTCCGTGAGGCCGCGCGGCTCGCGCGTCAGGAGGTCGAGCCCCGCGAGGCCGAGGAGGATCAGTCCGCCGGCAATCTGGAAATCCGACACCGTGATGCCGAGGAAGACGAAGATCGCCTTCCCGAGGAGCGCGAAGCCGATGCTGACGGCGGCGGCGACGACGAGCGAGTCGCGCAGGACCGCGCGGCGGTCGCTGGCGTCGAGCGGCGCCGTCAACGCCAGATAGATCGGGACGATGCCGACGACGTCGACCGCGACGAGGAGCGGAATGAACGCGTGCACGAACGCGTCGAGATCCATGCGTCGTTCATAGCCGCGCCGGCGCGGCGGAGCATCCCGGCACGATGTGGATTCGCACCGGCGCAGCTGGTAGCGACCACACGAGCATGACCGCGTACCCCGGCATCACACCCCCGGCACCCTCGCCCGTTCCCGGCAGCGGGATCCTGCTGCAACCCGACATTCCGATCTGCCAGACGGACCTGCCGCTCGACTGGTACCAGGCCGAGTTCAAGCCGTACGCCGAGGAGTACCTCGCCCTCCCCAACCGGCTCCCCGAGACCGTCCTGCCGTGGATGGACGCATACATCGAGCCCGCGCTCGCGGCGCTCGGCGATCGCGTGATGCTGCTCGCGCACTACTACATGGGCGGCGAGATCGTGAAGCTCGTCGAGCGCTACGGCGGGCACGTCGCCGACTCGTACCAGTTGGCGCTCCAGACGCAGAAGCACCCCGAGGTGAAGATCTTCGTCGAGTCGGCGGTGCACTTCATGGCGGAGTCCATCGCGATCCTCGCGAACCCCGACCAGGACGTCTGGATCACCAACCCGAAGTCCGGGTGCACGATGGAGATGCTCGCGAAGGACCACATGGTCGAGCCGGTCTTCGACGACTTGCGCGCCCGCTACGGCGACGACCTCCTCGTGATCGCGTACATGAACACGTCCGGACGCGTGAAGGCACTCGCGGGCCGCACGGGCGGCGCGGTCTGCACGAGCTCGAACGCCAAAGCGGTCGTCGGCTGGGCCCTCCAGCAGCAGAAGAAGATCTTCTTCGTGCCCGACCGTCATCTCGGCGAGGTCGTCGCGGGCTGGTGCGGCGTGCCACCCGACGCGATCTTCCAGTGGCCCGGCGGACTCGCGGGCGCCGCCCAGACCATCAGCGGCATTTCGGACACCGAGCGCGTGCGCCTCGATCGCGCGCAGATGGTGCTGTGGGGCAGCTTCTGCGGCGTGCATACCGTCTTCACCCCGGCGCAGGTCGCGTACTGGCGCGGGCGCGGGTACCGCGTCCTCGTGCACCCCGAATGCCCCAAGATCGTCGTCGACGTCGCCGACGGCGCGGGATCGACGAGCTACCTCTGGAAGGCGATGACCGACGCCAAGCCGGGCGACAAGCTCGCGATCGCGACGGAGGGGCACTTCGTGCGGAACGCGCGTGAGCAGGGCGCGCTCCGCGGCGTCGAGGTCGTCAACATGGCCGACGTGCCGCGCGACCAGTTCGGCGTGATGGGCTGCGGCTGCGCGACCATGTCACGCAACGACCCGCCGCACCTGGTCGCAATCCTGGACCTCCTCCGTAAAGGCACGCCGCCCGACCTGAACCACGTCCTTCCCGGCGACGCGGTGAACGAGGTGTCCGGCACGCGCGAGCGCTTGCCGGAGGCCGAGCGCGCGGTACTCGTGCGCGACGCGCGGCGCGCCCTCGAGCAGATGATCGCGATCACCGAGCGCTGACGCGCCGGCGACCTTGCGCCTTTCCGCGCCTCGCAAGTCGCTTGGCGGCCCCCGGGTGGAGCGTCAGAACCGGGATCGTCGCGTGCCGCACGACCTTCTCGGCGACGCTGCCCATGAGCAGGTGCCCGAGGCCGGTACGACCGAGCGTGGTCATGACGATGGCGTCGGCGCGTTTCGCCGCCGCGAGGATCGCCGTCACGGGGTCGGCGGGCACGACGCGACAGCGCACCCGCGCCGCCTGCTCCCGCCCGAGGACGCCCGCGACGAGCTTCTCCAGCTGACGGCGGAGATCCGCCACCATGTCGGGCGGCGGCGTCCAGGCGAGGTCGGCCGCCGGCCCACCCATGCTAGTGTAGACGGGCGGGGTCGCGTGCAGCACGGTGACCGTGCCGGTCGGCCCGGCGAGACCCGCCGCAACCTCCAGCGCGCGGGTTGCGTGATCCGAGAAGTCGTGCGGGACGAGGACGCGCGCGAAGAGACGCGTCGCCATGGTGTCGTTGACTGGGCTCATGGCCCCCGCTCCTAGCGCCGCCCGCGGCCGGACACCAGCAGGAGGGCGGCTTGCCTTCCCGGTGCGCTCGGGGGACACAGCGACCCCATGACGACGGCCACCACACCCGGCAGGGTCGGAGGGATGGACGACGCGCTCGGCGTACGCCTCGTGCGGAGCAGTTCCGACGAGGTCGTGCTGGAGTACGACGTCGACGAGCGGCACCGCCAGCCGTACGGCATCGTGCACGGCGGGATGCATTGCATGGTGGTTGAAACCGCGTGCTCGATGGGCGCCGCGATCGCCGCCGCGTCACGCGGGCAGTCGGTCGTCGGCATCGACAACCACACGAGCTTCATCCACGCGGTTCGTGAAGGCCGACTCACCGTGACCGCACGGCCACTCACCCGCGGCCGGCGGTCGCAGCTCTGGCAAGCGGACGTGCGCTCCGCCGACGGGACGCTCGTCGCGAGCGGTCGCGTTCGCCTGCTCGCGCTCGATCAAGGATCGACGCTCGCCGGCGAGCCCGCGGCCGTCAAACGCTGACGCGAGAACACTACGTCGCCACCATTTCGACGTCGGTCGGAAAGACGAGCGACGACTTTCCGTCGTCCCAGTCGACCATGAGCAACGTGCGTCCGAGGTTTTCCAAGCCGTAGCGCACGCGCCCCTCGAGATGGCGCGCGACCGGAGACCGCGGGTGTGGCACGGTCCGGAGCGCTCGGCAGCGTTGGCCTGTCATCACGCGATCGATCATGCCGCGCATCAAGGGCAGGTTTCATGCCATCTCGCACGCTCGTGACGACGCGAGGTTCGCGCCGGAGCGAGCGCAAGAGCTACAGAACGTCGAAGTCGCCGTGTAAATCCTGCGTCGGCGCGGCCGCATAGGGCCGCGGCTTCGCCGCAGCCCCGCAATACGACGGATGTGCATGAGCGCCGTGTCCGTGTTCACGGGCATTTGGTGTGGCATTCGAAATGCTCCTCTCGCCGTCGAACTCCACGGCGAACGCCATGGATCGGCGCGCGATCCGCCGCACGCGATCGCTTTCCCCATGTCATGAAACTCCGTGCTGCATCGTTCTCCAGGCTTCTCGGCCTGGCGGTGATCCTCTTGCTCGTGACCGCCTCGGGCGCCGACGCGTACCGCGTGCGGCTCGCGTGGCGGCCGGTGGGTGGAGCCGCGGGGTACCGTCTCCACACGAAGCAGAACGGCTACCCCGACTTCGTCGCCGTCGAGATCGGGTCGCCCGCGCCCGACGCGAACGGCGTGCTGCACTTCGAGCACGGCGGGCTCCTCGTGGAGAGCACGAACACGTTCGCCCTCGTCACCTACACCGCGACCGGCGTCGAGAGCCCCCGCTCGAACGAGCTGTCGATCGGCTACGCGCGAGCGGCGACGATCGTCGATTCGGACGGCGATGGACTGATGGACGCCGCGGAAGACAGAAACGTCAATCAGGCACGCGACACCGGCGAGACCGATCGGCTGCGCGCCGACACCGACGGCGACGGAGCGAGCGACGGCATCGAGGTCGCGGCCGGTACCGATCCGCTGAGCGCGGCCTCCAAGCCCGGCCCGACGCCGACCCGCACGGCGACCGCGATGCGGACGGCGACGCCGACGCGGACCGCGACACCGACGGCAACGCCGACGCGGACGGCGACGCCGACGCGTACCGCCACGCCGATCCGGACGGCGACGCCGCTTCCGACCGCAACCCGTACCGCGACGCCTTTGCCAACGACGACCCGCACCGTGACCCCGATTCCCACGGCGACGCGAACGGCGACGCCACTACCCACCGTCACGCGCACCGCGACGCCCGCATCGACCTCGACCCGGACCGCGACCCCCGCGCCGACGCCGACCCGGACGGCGACCCCCGTGGTCACCACGACTCCGGTGCCGACCGCGACGTCGACTGCATCGACGACACGCACGGCGACCCCGGCGCAGCCGACGCCGACCACGACGCCCGAAGAGAGCGGCCCCCTCGCGGCGCCGCTGATCCTGAGCGTGGAACGCGTCGAGTGACCGGGGCGAGGGAGAGAGCCCTCGAGGGGACTAGTACTTCGGCGGCTGCTTGCTGCTGTGCTCGATCACGTCGCGCCGGGGCATGTCGGTGTAGACCGGCTTTCGGTTCTCGCGGCGCGCGCGGATGCACTCGACGAGGTTTTCCGTGTTGCCGAGCAGCAGCTGGTTGCGGTCCTCGAGATCGACCGCCGCGATCAAGCTCGTCGTCTCGAGGTTGGCCCAGCAGACCTTCTTGGTCATCTGCAATCCGAAGGCGCTGAACTCGCACATGCGCTCGGCCGTCTCGACCGCGACGTCGACGACCGTGCCGTCCGGCACGACGCGCGACACGAGCCCGATGCGTTCCGCCTCCTCCGCGCCGACCTTGCGGCCGGTCAGCAGGAGGTCGTTGGCGCGCGAGGCCCCGATCAGGCGCGGCAGCAGCCAGCTCGCGCCGAGCTCGGTCGACGTGAGGCCGTTCACGATGCCGGTCGCGTTGAACTCGGCCGACGCCGCGGCGAAGCGGATGTCGGCGCCCAGAGACAGGCACATGCCCCCGCCGTATGCGGGTCCGTTGATCGCCGCGATCACCGGCTGCGGCAAATCACGGAGCGCCGGCACGATGCGCGAGAAATGTCCCATGGCGAGCATGCCGATCCGCGCGAGCGACATGTCGTTGATCCCCGGGATCATGCCGGGATCCTCGAGGTCGAGGCCCGAGCAGAAGCCGCGGCCCTCGCCGGTGAGCACGACGACCCAGGCGGCGTTGTCGGCCGCCACCTGCCGAAGGCCGTCGTAGAGCTCGGACATCAGCTCGAACGACATCGCGTTCAAGCGATGTGGACGGTTCATGCGGACGAGGGTCACGTGCGGACGCGGCTTCTCGATGACGACCAGGCTCATGGGGATCTCCTCGAAATGGGGCGGTCGCGGCGCGCGCGCCGCTACTTGGTCGGAAAACTGAGGCGGGCGATCGCGCTCCGCGACGCCGCGACGAGCTGATCGCCGTCGGTCTCGCGGACGTCGCCCTGCGCGGCGCGCGCGGCGTACGCGCGGAACTGGGTTTTGGTCATGTGGACGGCGGCCTCGGGCTTCGCGGCGAGCCGGGACGCGAGCGCGTTCACGCTCGCGTCGAGCTCGGCAGCGGGCACGACCCGATGCACGAGGCCGATCCGATGCGCCTCCGCGGCGTCGATGCGGTCGCAGAGCAACACGAGCTCGCGGGCGCGCGCGGCGCCGAGCTCGTGGATCAAGCGCGGCGTCCCGCCCCACGTGAGCGGGATGCCGAGATCCACCTCGGGAACGTGGAAGAGCGCATCCTCGGCCGCGACGCGGAAATCACAGGCGGCGGCGAGCACCACCCCGCCGCCGACGACGTGGCCGTGGAGACGCGCGATGGTGACGACCTCGGCGTCCTCGATCGCGCGCGCCGCCCGACGCCCGATCTGCGCCGTCCAGCGCCGCTCGCGCTCGCTCGCGTCCGACGACGCCGCGAGGCGCTCGGCCCCCGGCGGACTCGAACGGTCCGCACCGGCGCAGAACGACGGACCGCGGCCTCCAAGGACCACGACGCGCGTCACGAAGTCGGTCGCGAGCCCGTCGAAGAGCTTCGCGATCTCCTCGAGCGCGGTCCCGTCGAGCGCATTGCGCTTCGCGGGACGATCGAGCCAGACGCGGAGAATCGGACCGTCGTAGGTGACGCTGAGTCGTTGCCAGTTCATCGCGATGCGCGCGGCACGCTACTGCCCTGCCGTCGCAGTCGTCAAGGCGACACGTCGGTATCGTCGATGCGGGGAGTAGGTCCGGCTTGCGTGCCCCGGCCCGACACGCGACAACGCCGTGCATGTGGAGCATCACGCGGCGTAGCCTCGCGTTCTTTCGCGAGAGCGGGCTCTGGCGCCTCGTCGGCGCCGTCCACATCTGGTTGTACCGCGCGACGCGCGGGCTCATCGGGCATCAGGCGGGGGGACTCGCGAGCTTGCTGCTCACGACGACCGGGCGGCGATCGGGCGAGGCCCGCACCGTTGCCCTGACCTACGTGCCGGACGGTCGGGACTACGTCGTGGTCGCCTCGAACGGCGGGGCCGATCGGCACCCGGCATGGTGGCTGAACCTCACGGCGCGGCCCGAGGCGACGGTACAGGTCGGCAAGGACGTCATCCCGATCGTCGCCCACGCCGCCGATCCGGTCGAACGCGCGCGGCTCTGGCCCCTGCTCACGGCGGCCAATCCCTTCTACACCCGCTACGAGGAGCTCACGGCGCGCACGATCCCGGTCGTGGTCCTCCGGCCCCGCACGTCGGCCTGAACGGGCCCGCCGCGACGGGCGTCATCACGGGGGGCGCGGGCGCGACCGGCCTCGGCTATACTCCCGCGACGGCATCCAGCCCCGATCCCACGCCCCGGAGCCTCGTTCATGCAAAGCTACGCGTACGATCGCCTCTCCGTCGTCGACAACTCCTTCCTCGCGATCGAAGGTCCGACCACGCACCAGCACGTCGCCGCGGTGCTGGTCCTCGACGCGCGGCCGCTCACGCATCCGGACGGCGGCATCGACATCGACACCATCCGCACCTACATCGACTCGCGCCTGCACTTGATCCCGCGCTACCGGCAACGCCTCGCGACCGTGCCGCTCGGCAACCGGCTCGTCTGGATCGACGACGAGCACTTCAACATCCACTACCACGTGCGCCACGCGAGCCTGCCGCGTCCGGGCGACGAGCGGCAGCTGAAGCGCCTCGCGGCCCGCGTCGTCTCGCAGCAGCTCGATCGCGCGAAACCGCTCTGGGAGATCTGGGTCGTCGAGGGGCTCGAAGGCGGCCGCTTCGCCCTCGTCGCCAAGACGCACCACTGCATGGTCGACGGCGTGTCCGGTGTCGACTTGCTCGCCGTGCTGTTGAACCCGACCGAGAACGCCGATTTCACGCCGGGCCCGCGCTGGATTCCCCGACCGGCACCGACGCCGCTCCAGATCTTTCGCGACGAATGGATGCGCCGAGTGCGCCAACCGCTCGACGCGCTCTGGGAGACGCCCTGCCCGTTCACGTCGCCGTTCGCGATCGCGCGCGGGCTCTGGGAGAGCGTCAGCGCGGTCGGCGAGACGCTCGGCGCCGCGGCCCGTCCGGCATCCCCGACGCCGATCAACCTGCCGATCGGCCCGCATCGCCGCTACGACTGGGTCGCGTTCGACCTCGCCGACGTGAAGGCGGTGAAGAACAGTCTCGGCGGCACCGTGAACGACATCGTGCTCGCGACCGTCGCGGGAGCGCTCCGGACGTTCCTCGAAGGCCGGCGCGTGAACGTGGACGTCCTCGACCTCCGCGCCAGCATCCCGGTCAGCATCCGCACCGACGAGCAGCGCGGGACGCTCGGCAATCAGATCGCGCTCTGGATGGCGAACCTCCCCGTCGCCGAGCGCGATCCGCGCCGCCGGCTCGACAAGGTGCGCGCCGACACCGCACGCCTCAAGGAGTCCCGCCAGACGCTCGGCGCCCAGGTCCTGGCCGCGGTCAGCGAATGGACGAGCACGACGCTGCTCTCGCTCGCAGTCCGACTGAGTACGCGCTCACGGCCCTTCAATCTCGTCGTGACCAACGTGCCGGGCCCGCAGATCCCGCTCTATCTGCTCGGCGCGGAGCTCCGCGAGTGCTACCCCATGCTCGCGCTGCTGCCGAATCAGGCTCTGGGCGTCGCGCTGTTCAGCTACTCCGGGAAGCTCTGCTGGGGCTTCATCGCCGACTGGGACCTGATTCCGGATCTCCACGACTTCGTGCTCGGCATCGAGACCGCGTTCCGGGAGCTCCGGGTCGCCGCCGGCACCCTCGCCGCTTGAGCTTCCCGCCCGCCGCATCACCACGATCCGGGCATTCAGGCCGGGAATGAGCTCGGTCGCCGGCAAGTAGCGGCGCTGGAACGTCGCGACGCGCTCGTACCCGCCGTCGCCCTGGAGCAGCTCCAGGAAAACCGGCCGAACGACCGCGCGGCGGAGGTACCGCGCGTAGTAGGCGTCGGACAATACGAGGTAGTCCGGTGCGGTGCCGTCGTACCGAAGCCCGTCCTTCGTCACGTCGACGGGCACGGTTCGCAGTGTCGCCGGTACCCGCGGCAGGTACACGCCCTCCCCGTTCGTGCCGACGAGCGCACCCGGCGCCACGTTCGCCGCGAGCCACGACTCGGCCGCGTAGCGCGAGTCATAGACCAGCCCGAGGTTCATCGACGTCCCGTACAGCACCACCACCGCGACCGTGGCGACGACGGCGGCACGAGCCGCCAGGCTGCCGCGCGCCCAAATCGCCGCACCGCCCACGCCGCCGAGGATCGCGAGCACGAAGACGAGCGGCAGCACGAAGCGCGGAAAGACGTAGAGGATCGGCGCCACGAAGGTAAGCACGTAGGACGTGACGGCCGCGAGCAAGAGGATGGCGCCGCGCCGCGCGAGGGGACGCAGTGCGATGAACCCGAACACCGCGAGCACCAGCATCGGCGGCGTCGCGGTCCAGACGACCAGCCCGGCGAGGTGCGCGCCGAGGCGCGCGAAGCCGGCGAGCGTCGCCGGATACATCTGGTACGGCTGCGAGCCCTCGTGCGTGATGTAGTGGAGGTGCGCGAGCCACCCGTGGAAGTCGACCACGACGTTCGCCGCGACGAGATACGTCAGCACCGCCGCCCCCGCGCCGGCGATCAGACGCGCGTCGCGACATCCTCGAGCACCGCGTCCGCGCGCGTGGAAGGCGAGCAGCGGAATCGGGAGCAGCAGGAAGAGTCCGTACGCTTGGTCCTTCGTCGCGATCGCGGCCGCCGCGAAGATGCCGCACCGGACGTAGTCGCTGCGCTGCGCCCCGCGCGCGATGCGCACGAGCATGAGCAACGCGAGGCTGCTCCAGAACAGATACGGCATCTCGAGATTCGCGGCGCTCGCGTAATAGACGGCGAGCGGGGAGCCCGCGAACAGCACGCCCGCGAGAAAACCCGCGCGTCGTCCAGCGAGCTCGAAGCCGATCCGGTACGCGACGACCGCGGTGCCGACGCCCATCGTCGCGCTCACGAGACGCGCCATCAGGGTGTAGAGCGTCACCGAGCGCCCGGGGTCGGCGAACGTGCCGGCTCCGGTGTCGAGCGCGCCGGTCAGCACGAGAAACGCCGTATACGGCGCGTATACGATCGACAGCAGCGTGAAGTGGAGCGGCGGATACTTCGACCACCAGTGCCCGTCGTCGAGCATCTGCCGCGCGTAGCGGAGCGGGCCGAAGGGCGCGATGGAATCGATCGCCCAGTCGCCGGTCGCGTTCGGGAGCCCCCAGGTGATGCCGAAGGCGTTCACGAGCGTGATCCCGGCGATCAGCGCCCACAGCTCGCGCGGCCACCCGGCACCGCGCGCTCGACGCGCGGGCGTGGTCCACGCCGTCAGCGCCACGAGGGCCACAGGATGCGAAACGTCATGCGTGTCGACGATGGGAGGGAAAGATGTCGCTGCTCAACGCGTCCAATGGAGAGCCGCACCGACGACGGCGACGCCCACCAACAGCCCGAGCCCGACGAACAGAACGTGCGCGACGATCATCTTGCGCGGGAATCCACCGCGAGACTCGTGCTTGCAGGACTCGTGCCCTGATCGTACCCGCAGAGAACGGGCGGGCGGGATCTCCAGGATGGGGCGGTTTGGTCGACGTGTGGCAAAAATGCTCCGCCATCCCGACAGCCATGGTTTCTGCGCCGGCGACCGCCCGGCAAGCAGCAGGCTCACCGCTGGCACCAGAGCGTCCACTCGCCGGTCACGAGCGGGAATTGCGTCTCGCCGCATCCGTCGATGCCCGGCGTGCCGCCGGAGCGAGCGCCGTCGGATCGGCTACGACGGCGACGAGGATCTCGCCCGCCGCCGGGACGCGATAGGGGCACGTCATGGTCGAGGTGGTGCCCTGGCCGATCGAGCAACGGAGGCGACACGAAGGGTTCGCATCGCCGGCCCCCCGCGCTCGACCGGCCGGGCACCTCCACCTGGAGCACGATCCGTGCCCCGCGCGCGCGCCGGCGTTGCGGGGCGCGGCGGCGCGAACACGCGAGGCAGAACGCCCCGTGTGGCAGGAATGTCGAGCGGTCCGTCGGCCTACTTCTCGCCCGCGCTCCCGTAGCCGTAACGCTCGAGCTTGCGATAGAGCGTCCGGCGGTCGAACCCGAGCACGCGCGCCGCCATGGTCTTGCTCCCGCCGACGGCCTCCATGACGCGCAGGATGTAGCGGCGCTCGACCTCCTCCATCGGCACGAGCTCGGACGGGTCGTCGCTCGCCACGACGACGTGCGACGTCCGATACGATCGAATCTTCTCGGGCAGGTCGGCGGGCACGATCTCCTCGTCGCGCGTCAACGCGACCGCGCGCTCGACGCAGTTCTGGAGCTCGCGCACGTTGCCGGGCCAGGCGTACGCGAGCATCAACTCGGCGGCCGCGGCCGAGAGTCCCGTCACGCGCTTCCCGTTCCGCGCCGCAAACCGCTCGACGAAGCGCTGCGCCAAGAGCAGGACGTCGTTCCCCCGCGCCCGGAGCGGCGGCAACTCGATCGGCACGACGTTCACGCGGAAGTACAGGTCCTCGCGAAAGCGCCGCTCCTCGATCGCGAGCTCGAGGTCGCGGTTCGTGGCGGTCACGAGCCGAACGTCGAACGGGACCTCGGCATCGGCGCCGAGCGGCGTGACGGTCCGCTCCTGGAGCGCCCGCAGGAGCTTCGGCTGGAGCTCCATCGGCAGCTCGCCGATCTCGTCGAGGAAGAGCGTCCCGCCGTTCGCACGCACGAAGAGGCCGGTCCGCGCGGTCCGCGCATCGGTGAAGGCGCCACGCGTGTGGCCGAAGAGCTCGCTTTCGAGCAGGGCCTCCGGGATCGCCGCGCAATTCATCGCGACGAACGGGCCGTCGCGACGCCGGCCGCGGCGCTGGAGCGCGCGCGCCACGAGCTCCTTCCCCGTACCGCTCTCGCCGACGATCAGGACCGACGCGTCGGAGTCCGCGAGGTCGTCGAGCAGCCGGTACACCTGTTGCATCGCCGCGCTGCTCCCGAGGAGCTCGTCGTACTGCCCGGTTGCCGCGACGACGCTCCGGAGGCGCGTCACTTCTTCCCGCAGCCGGCGATGCTGCACCGCCCGCTCGACCGCGAGCGCGAGCGCGTCGATCTCGACCGGCTTGGTGAGGAAGTCGTACGCGCCGGCGCGGATCGCGGCGACCGCCGTCTCGATGCTGCCGAAGGCCGTCAGCACGATGATCGGCACCTGCGGATGGTCCGTCACGAGCCGCCCGCAGAGGGCCAGGCCGTTCATCTGCGGCATGTTCAGGTCGGTCACGACGACGTCGAACGACTCGAGCGCGAGCGCGTCGATCGCCGCGTGCGCCGAGAGCCGCCCCTCCGGCGCGAACCCCTTCTCGACGAGCTCGCTCGCGAGAAACTCGACCATCGCGGGATCGTCGTCGACCACCAGCACGCGCGCGCTCATGCGTGGGCTCCGTTCCCCGCGACCGCGCCGTCCGCGGCCGGCCGCAGGTAGAGCCGGAAGGATGTTCCCCGGCCCGGCGTGCTCGCGACGTCGATCCAGCCGCCGTGCTCGCGCAGGATACCCCAAGCGACCGAGAGGCCGAGGCCCGTGCCCTCCCCAACGTCCTTGGTCGTGAAGAACGGCTCGAAGACGTGCGGGATCTGGTCGGCCGGTATGCCGGCGCCCTGGTCGTCGACCCGAATACAGGCGTACTCGCCCGGCGCGGCACCATGACCGGGGGGTGGCACCGCGTGCGCGCGCTCGACTGCGACGCGCAGCTCGCCCCCGCCGCGCATGGCCTGGATGCCGTTCATCGCGACGTTGGTGAGCGCCTGCTGGAGCTGGGTCGCGTCGACCTCCGCCGGCACCGGCGGGCCCTCGTCCCGGAGGGTCACGGAGACGCCGTGCTTCTCGGCGAGAGGCTTCAGCATGTCGAGTGTGCCGCGCGCGACCTGCCGAAGATCGCGCACCCCGAGGCGCGGGCCGCGCCGGCGCGCGAAGTCCAGCAGCTGACGAATGATGAGCGTCATGCGCTCCGCCTGCTCGGCGATCAGCGCCAGCCCCTTGCGCTGCTCCTCCGCGTCGTGAATCCCGCTGCGGCCGCGCTTGGCGCGGCCGGCGATGATGCTGAGCGGCGTGCCGAGCTCGTGCGCGACGCCAGACGCGAGCTGGCCGAGCGTCTTCAAGCGGTCGGCGTGGCGCAACTGATCGAGGGTCGCGATGCGCGCCTCGGTCTCGGCGGCGATCCGCCGGTTCGCTTCGGCGAGCCGGTCGCACATCGTGTTGATTTCGTGGCCGAGCTGCCCGATCTCGTCGCGATGGAGGACCGAGATTCGCGTCGAGAAGTCACCGCCGCCGATGCGCCGCGCCTGGCGGCAGAGCTCGGCGATCGGCTGTCCGACGAACCAGTAGCCGAGCCCCATCGCAATGAGGCCGCAGACCATCGCGATCGCGATCGTCGTAAGCAACCCCTGGACGACACTCTGGCGAAGGTAGTCGCGCTCGCGCGTGAGCGACGACGACACCTCGACGGCCGCCGGCCGCTGTCCCGTCAGCACGACCGGAACGTACGCGAACCGGCGCTCGTCGCCGGTCTCCTCGTGTTGGAGGCGAATGATCCCGGAGGTCGGCATCTGCTCGCGCAAGTCGTCGAGCGGCACCACCGGCAGCTCGCCGGGGTCCCCCTGCGCGTCGAGCCACACCCATCGGATCCGGACCTCGTTCACGCTGTCGTCGGCGCGCCGGACGATGTCGCGCGCGCGCTCGACGCCGTCGTTCTCCCAGACCGTCCGGACCGCGGCTCCGAGCACCCGGCCGAGCAAATGCTCGTCGGCCTGGCGATCGCCCTCGAAGTAGGCGATCGCCCGCTGGACCCGCAGATACGAATTGAACGCCATGACCGAGAAGATCGCCACGATCAGGGCGATCATGAGACGGCGAGCGAGCTTCATGCCGGGGATGCTGCACGAACGATGCCAACCATGCCAGGCAGGCGAGGCGCGCGTGCGTCCTGCTAGGCGCGCGTCAACCGTTCGATGACGCCGCGGTGCTGCGGATAGCATTCGAGCAGGCGCACGCGGTCGCCGAGCTCGAAGTCGGCAAAGTCGAATCCGGGCGCGACCGTGCACCCGACGAGCGCATACGCGCCCGCCGACGCGACCTCGGCCGCGAACCACGCCCCCGCCGGCACGACCACCTGGAGCGACTCCCCGCGCGTGGGATCGCGCCCGAGCGCGTGGGTCGCGAGCTGCCCTTTTCCGTCGGAGTCGAGGACCGCGATCGTGACGGGCGCGCCCGCGTAGAAGTGCCAGAGCTCGTCGGACCGGATGCGATGGAACGCCGAGAAGGCGTCGCGGGTCAGCAGGAAATAGATCGCGGTCGCGAAGGGGCGCGCCCCCTCGAATCGATCCGGGAGGCCGCCGGGCGCGATCGATTCGCTCGCGCGGTAGGTTTCGCGGAAATACCCGCCTTCAGGATGGGGCCGCAGGTCGAGGCGTTCGATCCAGAACGCGGCGTCGCTCACGCCCTCAGGGAGTACACCCAGGTTCCGAGCCATGCCAGGGAAAGCACGTAGGCGGACGCCTCGATGAACGGCAGAAAGCCGACCGACGCGAATCCGAGCGCCGCCGCGACGCCAAACGGCACGCCCGTCCAGCGCCACCGACTCGCGTCCCGCCAGATTGGGTAGGCGACCAACGCGGAGGCGCCGAAGAGCGCATGCCACTTCATGATCGTGAACGGCCGGAGACGCGCGAGGTGATCGGTCATCGTCGCGGGGTCCGTGAGTCCGGAGAGCGCGAGCAGCTCGCAGTTCTCGAGCAGATCCCCCAGCCACATCACGACCGGCAGCACGAGGAGGAGCTTGGCGAGCGGACCGCGCAATCGTCCACGCGCGGCCAAAAGCAGCGCGATCCCGAAGTACAGCGCCGGGTAGGCCACCATGAAGAGGAAGTCGATGCGGTTGCCACGGTTCATGCTCGCGACTGCGCCCGGCCGCGCCGGATGGTCGGCATGACCGAGAATGCCGAGCACGTGCTCGGGCTCCGAGGCGAGCTCGAACCCGATCACGGGGCTGAAGAACCCCGGTACGTTCCTCTCGACGGGGGCAGCCGGAAACACCGCCAGCATGACGATGCTCAGCAGGAGTACGGCGGCGCCGCTGACACGCAGAATCACCAGTGCCCGCTCGGCGGTCACCTGTCACTCCTTCCCATAATGCTCACGGACGTACCCGCGGAGATGGATCTCGAGCTCGTCGATGACCGTCAGCTCGGTGATGGGATAGCTCGCGACGTAGGCAGCCCGCGCCAGCAGGTGAGTCGCCGCCGGCGTGGTCAGGAACTGAAACCAGATCGCCAGGAGGCCGCGGATGGGAACGCTCGGACCGCTCGGCGCGAAGAAGATCACGGCGGCCAGGATGATGAGGCCAATGCCGAGTGTCCCGGCCTTCCCCGCCGCGTGCATGCGGCAGTAGAGATCGGGAAAGCGCAACAACCCGAGGCTCGTCACGACCATGAAGAACGTGCCAACCACCATCGGCACGGCCACCACGATGTCGAAGAGCGACGGCATCAGAAGAGGCGACCCCGTTCCAGATAACGCCCGATGGCCGCCGATCCGAGGAATCCGACGAGTGTCAGGATCCACACGGCGTCGAAGTAGACGTCGGACCCCCACCCGATGCAGAGCACGCAGATGGCGCCGACGAAGATCGACGCCAGGGTGTCGAGGGCGATCGCCCGGTCGGCCGCCTGCGGACCGATGGCGAGACGCATCACGGCCAGCGCTGCCGACACGAGCAGGGCCGCTAGACAGAGGATGCACACGACGGAGAGAAACGGGCTCATGGGGTCACCGCGCGCCGCGCCCGGGCTGCGGGCGCGTCCAGTTGAGGATGTTGGCTTCGAGGGTGTCGCACACGTCCCGCCGCACCGACTCGGGGTCGTCCCCGACGTCGAGGGCGTGGATGAGGATGGTGCCCCGCTCCCGGTCGACGTGGACGGTGATCGTCCCGGGCGTGAGGGTCACGGAGTTCGCGAGCATCGTGACTTCAAAATCGCTGGTCGCGGCCATCGGGACCTCGACGAATCCGGGACGAATCGTCAGGCTCGGCGCCAGCACGCGCTTGGCAACGTCGACGTTCGACTTGAGAAACGCCTTCAGGAAGATCACGCCGTACCGGAGCGCGTTGAAGAGCCGCCTCATGGCCGCGGCTCCATCTGCACGGCCGCGGCGAGCGGATCACGGGGCCCGAGCACGGCCGTCACGTAGGCGTAGGGGTCGGTGATCTCGACCGCCGCGTCGGCCGCCAACCGCAGAAAGGGCTGCGCCGCGAACCCGATGGCGATCGTCATCGCCACGAGTATGGCGGTCGGCGCCATCAACGCCCGATAGGGCGCCAGCGCGTGCGCGTGCTCCGATCGCCCCCAGAACGCGTAGGTCCAGATCTTTCCCATCGAGTAGAGCGTGAGAAAGCTCGTCGCGAGGGAGATCGCAACCACGACGTAGTGGCCGCCGCCGAGACCGGCGCGGATCAACACCAGCTTGCTGAGGAATCCCGAGAACGGCGGCATGCCCGCCAGCGACATCGCCGCGACGAAGAAGAGGCCAGCAACGCCGGGCGCAACGTCGAGCAGCCCGCCCATCTTCTTGAGATCCTGGGTGCCGCTCACGCGCTCGGCGATGCCGCCGATCAGAAAGAGACTCGCCTTCACGATGATGTGGTGCACCACGTAGAAGATCGTACCGGCAACCGCCGCGGACGCGATCGCGGGGTTACCGGCGAGCCCGACCCCCATCACCATGTAGCCGACCTGACTGATGATGTGCCACGACAGGATCCGGCGGATGTCCCACTGGCACATCGCGCCGAGCACCCCGAGCAGCATGGTGAACCCCGAGAGCACGAGGATCACGTGCAGCGCGAGCTCCTGACCGGGCTGGCGGAAGACCAGGACGAACACCCGCAAGAGCGAGTAGACCCCGACCTTGGTGAGCAACCCGGCGACGTAGCCGTTCACCCCGAGCGGTACCACGGGATAGGAGTCCGGCAGCCACGAGAAGAGCGGAAAGGCGGCGGCCTTGAGGGCGAACACCACCAGCAGCAGCATCGACACCGCCGTCACCAGTGCCGCGCGCGCGCCCTCGAGCTCGGCCGTCCGCGCGGCGAGATCGGCGAGGTTGAGCGTGCCGACGGTCGCGTAGACGAGCCCGCACCCGACCACGAAGAGGCTCGACCCGATACTGTTGATGGCGAGATAGCGCGCCGTCTCTCGCACCTGGTCGCGCGAGGCGCCGACCATCATCACGCCGTACGACCCGACCAGCATGACCTCGTAGCCGACGAACAGATTGAACAGGTCGCCGGTGATGAAGGACCAGTTCACCCCGAGCAGGAGCAGCTGGAAGAACGGGTGGAAGAAGTAGCGCTGCTGTAGCGGCTCGACGCTCCAGACGGTGTAGACCATCACGACCGTCCCGACCGTCATCGAGAGACAAAGCATGATGCAGGCCAGACGATCGGCCACGAAGGCGATCCCCCACGGCGCCTTCCATCCGCCTACCACCATGGTCTGGATCCCGTGCTCGTCGACGTAGGCGAGCAGCCAGTAGACGAAGGCGGTGAGGCCGACCGCCGACACCACGGCGATCAACTTCTGGGACCGCGGTCTGCCAGTCAGCAGTGCCAGCAGGATCGCCGTCAGGAACGGCACCAGGACGGGAAGGATGAGGAGGGTCACGGCAGCTCCTCGGGATCGTCGGTCCCGTGGTCACGGTACACGCGATAGCTGAGTGTCAGGAGCAGCGCACCGAACGCAAAACTGATGACGATCGCGGTGAGCACGATGTCCGGCGGCAGCGGATCCATGAGGGGCGCGCCCTCATGCGAGGCGGTGACGAAGGGGGCCTGCCACCCCGGCTGGTAGCCGCCGCACACCACCAGCAGCAGGTTGGTCGCGTTCGAGTACATCCCGAACCCCATCACGATCCACACCAGGCTCGGCCGGAGGATCATGTAGGTGCCCGCGGCGAACATCGCGCCGATGACGGCGGCCATGACCAGCTCCACGTCAATGCTCCTCGAGGGCGAGCTCGACGAAAATCGTCATCAGCGTCCCGAGCACGATGAGATAGACCCCGAGATCGAAGAACGTCGCCGTCGGCAGATGCACGTGGCCGAGCAGAGGCGCGTGAAAGTCCAGGAAGCCGTGGTCCATGTAGGTGAACCCGCGCGCGAACGGCACGGCGCCCGTGAGCACCGAGATCAGGAGGCCGACCACCGAAACCTTCCACCACGGCACGCGAGCCACCCCCGCCTGACCAAACGCCAGCATGTACATCGCGCCGGCGCTGGCGGCGAGCACCCCCGCAATGAACCCGCCGCCGGGAAGATCGTGCCCTTGCAAGAAAATCAGCACCGAGATGACGCCCGTGATCGGCAGCGCGAACCGCGTGACCGTGCGCAGCACCGGCGACTGTATCATTCCGACGTTCTCCGCCGCGTCCGCAGCAGCCCGTAGACGCAGAGTCCCACCGCCACCAGCACCGTGATCTCGCCCTGCGTGTCCATGGCCCGGAAGTCGACGATGATCACGTTCACGGCATTCCGTCCGCCGGCTTCGGAGAGGCTGCGCGCGAGGTAGTCCTGCCCGAGATTCCTGGTCTCCCGGAACCGGGGGTCCGTACACAGCACGACCAGCACGAACATCACGGCGCCGACCGCGACGGCGAGACCTGCGTTCCAGATGCGCGTACCGAGGGCCGGCTTTCGCGCCCGGAAGGTCGGCATGAAATACAGCACGAGCAGCACGAAGATCGTCGACACCGTTTCGATGAGGATCTGCGTGAGGACGATGTCGGGCGAGCGGTAGATCACGAACACCAGCGCCACGAGGAACCCCACCGCCGTGAGCGCGATTGCCGCCGCCAACCGAGTCGGGGCGCATACCACGGCGCCGGTCGCGGCGACCAAGACGCCGCCGACCGCAAGCCCGTACCAAGTGAGATTCCGGAAATCGAGGGTGGCGTCCCCCAGCGTGAGGCCACCCTGCCCGAGCGCAAAGAAGGTGAGGCCGACCGCGAACGCCAGGACGGCGGAGAAATACCAATGCAGGGACCCGTTCTGCCACCAGCGGCTGAAGCGCGTCGCCGCCGTCGTGATCGCGTCGATGCCCGCGTCCCAGACTCGTTGCATCGACGGCCCGACGGCGACGACCCGCTGCCAACGCTGCGCGGGCTCGCGCCCGAGGTACAGCGCAACGCCGAGCAGCGTCGTGACGAGCGACAAGAGGAGCGGTCCGAGATGCGTCGGCACGAGCGCCACGTGCAGGTGCCCGGCGGGATCGGACGAGAAGCGCGTCACCAGCTCCTCCGTCGAGGGGCCGAGGGCCCCGAGCCCGAGCACGAGTGCCAGGGTCGCGAGGACCGCGGGCGGCAACCAGAGGCCGATCGACTCGCCGTGCGGCTCGTCCTCGTCCTCCTCGTGCACGGCCACCCGCAGCGGCCCGAAAAAGACACCCAGAATCAGCTTGCAGGTCGCCGCAAAGAGGAACGCGTTGGCGACGACGACGGCTGCGATCATGCCGAGACGGAGCCCCGGCCGCGCCGCGAGTCCCGGGTTCTCCAGCAGCTCGGCATACAGACCTTCCTTGGCGAGGAAGCCCAGCAAGGGTGGGAACCCCGCCATCGAGAAACCGGCGAGCACGGCCACGGCGAACGTGATCGGTAGCCGGTGCCGGAGGCCGCCGATGTCGCGCAGGTTGCGACTGTGCGCGGCGTGCTCGACGATGCCGACGACGAGGAAGAGTGCGCCCTTGTAGGTCGCGTGCGCGAGGATCTGCAGCGCGTCGAGCCGCGCGGCCTGCAGACCATACAGCATCGTCACCATTCCGAGGGCCCCGACGGTCGTGAACGCGAGGAGTCCCTTGAGATCGGGCTCGCGAAACGCGCGGTAGTTCCCCACCCACAAGGTCGCGAGCCCGACCCCCGCCACGAGCGGCGTCCAGAGCGGGACGCTGCCGAAGATCGGCAGCATGCGGCCGAGCAGAAAGATACCGGCCTTCACCATCGTCGCAGCATGCAGATACGTCGAGACCGGCGTCGGGGCGACCATCGCCCCCGGCAGCCAAAAATGGAACGGTACCTGCGCCGACTTCGTGAAGGCGCCGAGCAACACGAGCAGCAGCGTCGGGACGACGAGGGGCGAGGCGGCGAGCGACCGCTGCAGCTGCGGGCTCGCCACGAGCGTGCTGATGGCGGTGGTGCCCGTCACCTGACCGACGAGCACGAAGCCCGCCACCATCGCGAGCCCCCCGAGCGCCGTCACGAGCAAGGCCGTCACGGCCCCGCGACGTGCGATGTCCTGTGCGTACCAGATGCCGATCAGCACGAACGACGTGAGGCTGGTGAGCTCCCAGAAGACGAAAAGCAGGATCAGATCGTCGGCGAGCGCGACGCCGAGCATGGCGCCCATGAATGCCGCCAATGCGGCGTAGAAGCGCCCGAGACGGCTGCCCCCGAGATCGGAGACGTAGGCGAGCGCGTAGACGCCGACCAGAGTGCCGATGCCGGATATCAGGAGCGCGAAGAAGATCCCGAAACCGTCCGCCCGAAGCGTGAACGCCACGCCGAGCGCCGGCATCCATTCGGCGCGGAAGGCCAACGGTGCCTCCGGTGTCGTGAGGCCGGCGACCTGAAGGGCGACCGCGAAGCACGAAGCGGCAGCGGCGACCATCAGCACGCCGATCCGCGGACCGACGACGCGACCGCCGAGAAGCGCGAGCAGCGCCGCGACGAACGGCAGCCCGACGATCGTCGGCAGCAGGAGCTCGGGACTAGTCATGCGGCCTTCCCTATGCGCGCCCCGTCACGCTTCACCGCAGCCCCGTCCCGGATCGAGCCATGAGGGGGACCTATATGCGCTGAACGGCACACGGCCACAAGGTGAGCGAGGCGTACGCCGTCGCACGCCTCGGCTCGGAATCCCCCCGGTGGTTAGTCGCGCCGGTACATCGCGACGACGCAGGCGCCGCCGAGGCCGAGATTGTGCTGCAACGCGACCTTCGCGCCCTCGACCTGACGCTGCGACCCGACGAGGCCGCGCAGCTGCTGATTCAGCTCGAAGCACTGCGCGAGCCCGGTCGCGCCGAGCGGATGGCCCTTCGAGAGCAGCCCGCCCGACGGGTTCACGACCCACTTGCCGCCGTAGGTCGTCTGGTTCTCGTCGATGAGCTTCCCGGCCTCGCCCTCGCCGCAGAGACCGAGGCCCTCGTACGTGATGAGCTCGTTCGGCGTGAAGCAGTCGTGCAGCTCGATCACCTGGACGTCCTTCGGGCCGAGGCCGCTCTGCTCGTAGACCTTCTTCGCCGCGTTGGCGGTGAGGTCCTGGCCCACCATCTTGATCATCGAGGTTTCGAAGCTCGACGGGTAGTCGGTGGTCATGGTCATGGCCGCGATCGAGACGCCCTTGTCGGCGCCGTGCTTCTTGGCGAACTCCTCGGAGCAGATCACGGCCGCCGCCGCGCCGTCGCTCGTCGGACAGCACTGGAACTTGGTGAGCGGCTCGAACACCATCGGCGCCGCCATGATTTCCTCCAGGCTCGACGCCACCCGGAACTGCGAGCGCTCGTTCGCGACGGCGTGCTTGCGGTTCTTCACGGCGACCTTGGCGAGCTGCTCCGCAGTCGTGCCGTATTTCTTCATGTGCTCGCGGCCGGCGCCGCCGAAGAGCTGCGCGGCGGCCGGGGCCTGTGCGAAGCCCTGCGTCGACATCATGACCTGCATGTGCTGGTCCATGGGATGCGTCCGGTCGCTGTACTTGGCGCCGAGCGAGCCCTTCTCCATCTTCTCGAACCCGAGCGCGAGCACGCACTCGTTCATGCCGCTCGCGATCGCCTGGTACGCGAGGTAGAGCGCCGTCGAGCCCGTCGAGCAGTTGTTGTTGACGTTGTAGACGGGAATGCCGGTGAGCCCGAGCTGGTACACGGCGCGCTGACCGCAGGTGGATTCGCCGTAGACGTACCCGACGAACGCCTGCTCGATCTGGTCGTACGGGACCCCCGCGTCCTGGAGCGCCTGCTCGCCGGCCGCCTTGCTGAGCTCCGGGTAGTCCTTCTCGCCGGGCTTGAAGAACTGGGTCATGCCGACGCCGATCACACACACTTTCCGCGGATTCTTCATTCTCTGGGTCTCCTTCGGGCTCGGGATCAAAGTCCCATGGATTTGGCGATGATGATCTTCATGATCTCGGTCGTACCCGCGAAGATCGTCTGGATGCGGGCGTCGCGGTAGGCGCGGCAGATGGGGTACTCCTCCATGAAGCCGTAGCCTCCGTAGAACTGTAGGCAGAGGTCGATGTTCCGCTTGCACATCTCGGTCACCCACCACACGGCCCTGCTGGTCTCTTTGATGATTGGGGTGCCCTGCATGTGCTCGTCGATCAGACGATCGACGAAGACGCGGCCGAGCTCGATCTCGGTCGCGATCTCGGCGAGCTTGAACTGCGTGTTCTGGAACTTGGCGATCGGCTTCCCGAACGCCTGCCGCTCCTGCGTGTATTTGACCGTCTCGTCGAGCACGACCTCGACGCCGGCCTGGGCGCCGATCGCGCACACGAGCCGCTCCTGCTGGAGCTTCTCCATCAAATAATAGAAGCCCTGCCCCTCCTGCCCGAGCAGGTTGTCGGCCGGCACGCGGCAGTCGGCGAAGTGCAGCTCCGACGTGTCCTGGGAGTGCATGCCCATCTTGGCGAGCTTCCGGCCCTTCTCGAAGCCCGGGGTCCCGGTCTCGACGACGATCAGGCTGACGCCGCCGTGGCGCGACTCGGGATCGGTCTTGGCCGCGACGATGACGAGATCGCAGAGGATCCCGTTCGAGATGAACGTCTTCTGGCCGTTGATCACGTACGAGTCGCCGTCGCGGATGGCCGTCGTCTTGATGCCGGCGAGATCGGAGCCGGTATTCGGCTCCGTCATCGCGATCGCGGTGATCGTGTCGCCGGACGCGCACCCGGGGAGCCACCGCTCGCGCTGGGCCTCGCTCCCGAAGCTCTCGATGTACGGAACGACGATGTCGCTGTGGAGGCCGGCAGTGAAGCCCGACGAGCCCGCCCGCACGATCTCCTCGTTGATGATCGCGGCGTAGCCGAAGTCCACGCCGGACCCGCCGTACTTCGGATCGAGCGTGGGGCACAGGAAGCCCTGCTCGCCGGCCTTCTTCCAGGTCTCACGGTCGACGATGCGCTGCTCTTCCCAACGCTCCACGTTCGGCGTGACCTCGCGCTCGCAGAACTTCTTGAACTGATCGCGGAAGAGCTCGTGTTCCTTGGTGAAGACTCGACGTTCCAACATTGGGTTCTCCTCGAGTGGCGGGGTTCAGGACGCGCGTTGCGCGGGCGTCCGACGGTCGTTGGCGAGCGCGCGATTGCCCATCTGTAGAAGCGTCGTCGTGAAGCGGGCGAGATCCTTCGCGTCGGTCGGCTTGGCGTTCGGGGCGAGCAGGTCGCGGGCGATGAAGTAGATGAGCGCGGCGCCCCAGCTGTTGAGCGTGAAGAAAAACGGGTCGATGTCGGCGAAGACGCCGCGGCGCTGGCCATCGCGCACGAAGCCGACGGACAGGTCGACGAGCGGCTGGAGATACGTCCGGACGATCTCGACGGCCGCGGGATGCCGGTCGACCGAGGTGCGCGCGACCATGCGGGCGAAGTCGGGCTCCTCGGCCATGACGGCGAGCACCGCTCGGCTCACGCGGTCGAGCTGCACGAACGGGTCGCCGTTCGGCGCCAGGCTCTCGCGGAAAACCGGCTCGATCCGCGCGAAGACCTGTTCGTGTGCGGCGACGAACAGGGCCTCCTTGTTCTTGAAGTGATAGAAGAGACTCGGGCGCTGGATCCCGACCTTGTCCGCGATCTCCTGCATCTTGGCGCCGACGAAGCCGTCGCGCGCGAAGATCGCCTGGGCGGCGTCGATGATGCGCTCGCGCGTGTCGTCGGGACGGTCGACGGCCGTCGGGCGGGTCCGCGGGGGCATGCCGGGCGTCTACCTACAGGTCTGTAGGCAGTAGTGCAAGCCCCTGCACTTGCCCGAGCAGCCCACGGTAACGGGGTCCGGCGGGCCCTTTCGGCAGGGTCCGGCGGATCCTTCGGCAGGGTCGGCGAGGTCCTCCGCCTTCGAACGCGACGCCACGTGCGCGCGGAGTATGGGGACGGCGGAAGGAGCAGGTCTCGGCGACGAGCGTCCAAACGAAGGCCCGCCCGCGGGTGGCCGATCGCCCGACGAGCCCCGTGCGCCCATCGGCGCCTTGCGGACCATGCGCCCACCCGCACGCGCCGCGCCGACCACACGCGAGTCCGCCGCAGCAACTGGAGCCGTCCCCATACTCCGCGCGCTCGGCACCCCGCTGCGTTTCGGAGTGACCCGCGACGACGTGGCACCCTTGACGCGATCCGATGCGACCTTAGTTTCCGCGCCGAGCACGGAGGCACCGAGAGATTCCGAGAGCCACCGGCGAATCCCAACACCACGTAGGAGGTTCATCATGGCACTCTTTCGAGTTTCGTCAGGCTTCGATCCCGTCGGCGGTTTGCTGACGCTACAGCGGGAGCTGGAGCGCGTGTTCGACAAGCCCTTCGGCTTCGACCCCGGCCCGTCGGGTCGGGGAGTGTTTCCGCCCGTCAACGTCTTCGCGGACAAGGACGGCTACGCGGTCAAGGTCGAGATCCCCGGAGTCGCACCGGAGAACGTCGAGATCCAGACCGAAGGCCGCACGCTTTCGATCAGCGGCAAGCGTGAGGTTCCGCCCCCGACCGAGGGCAGCTTCCATCGCCGCGAGCGCGGCACCGGACAGTTCTCCCGGTCTTTCCAGCTGCCGGCCGACGTCGACACCGCGCGCGCCGAGGCCAGCTACAAGCACGGCGTCCTGACGGTCCGCGTTCCGAAGAAGGAAGAGGCGAAGCCGCGCCAGATCACGATCAAGGCCGCGTAACCGGCGATTCGATCGCATCCGTATCGGCAACGAAAATCTCTTTCAGGAGGTAACGACACCAATGACGCACCATGAGCTCAACGTTCCCGAGAAGCAGGAGGCTCGCGACGAGATGACGCGGGCGGGACGCACCTACGTTCCCCAGGTCGACATCTACGAGACGAAGGATGGCCTCTGGCTCTGGGCCGACATGCCCGGGGTCGACGAGGACACCCTCAACATCCACCTCGACAACGGTGTCCTGACCATCGAAGGCCAGGTCGACGTCAAGGAGTACGAGAACGTGACGCCGCTCTACACGGAGTACAACGTCGGCAACTACGTCCGGCGCTTCACGCTCTCGAACGACGTCGACAGCGACCGGATCGTGGCACGCATGCAGCACGGCGTTCTGGCCCTGGAAATCCCCAAAGCCGAGCGCGCCAAGCCGCGGCGCATCACCGACAAGCAGTAACGCGGCACGGCAGTCGCGGCGCGGTGCGATCGCTCTCCTCGTGCCGTGCCGCTCGCCGGGCCGACGCGGCCCGGCTTGAGTTTCGATCGACGGCCACCTAGCAACAGCCGCCGGTGTCCGCGATCGATCAGCGCTCTTGCGGCGCCGCCGCGTCGTCCGGGCGCGGCGGTGTCGTCACGTTGGTGCTGGCCGCGTTCGTCGTCGGCCTCGTCGCCCGCGCGGCGCTGTTGTCGATCGCCCCGCGCTGGGGATTCTTCGGCGACCACGTCGACTACGTGTGCTGGGGTCGGCAGGCAGTGTCGGCGGGCGTGCTGGACCTGTACCGTCGCGCGCCCGGCTCCTGCCCCGCCGTCCTCTTCATGGACGGCCGCGAGACCCGCCTCGACGCGGGCAGCAACCAGCGGCTGAACTACCCTGCCCTCTCCGCGTACGTGTTCGCGCTCCAGGGACGTCTCCACCGAGCGCTCGAGCCGGACGCCGTCGCGAACACGCTCACGTCGCGAACGGTCTACGCCACGAGCACCACCCTCGCCGAGCTCCTGACGGGTTTCGGTGTCTTCGTGCTCGTCGGCTCGTTCGCGGCACCATGGACGGCCGCGCTGGCGTTCGCGGCGACGTGGCTCGCGCCGCCGCTGCTGGTCGACGGACCGTTCTGGGGACAGACGGAATCGTGGGTGCTCGCGCCCGCGGTGTGGATGCTGGTCGCCATGACGCGCGAACGCTGGCTCGCGGCGGGCGTGCTGTGGGGGATCGCGTTGGCGCTCAAGCCGTCGGGCATGATCGTCGCGCCGCTCTGGCTCTACGCGTTCCTTTTCCGCTCGGGACGCGCGCGCATCGTCCTCGGCGGCGTCGTCGCGGTCCTCGTGGTGAACGTCCTCGCCGTACCCTTCTGGCTCGACTCCGGGGACGCGTGGCTGCGCGCGACGTTCACGGAGAATTACGTCTACGCACTGCAGTGGACGACCGCGATGGCGTTCAACGTCTGGTACGCCGACCTGCTCTGGACCGGCGTGCTCGATCCACGAGTGCCCGTCCTCGGTCTCGAGCGCGACACGTGGGGAATGCTGTTCCTCGCGGCCGGTCTTGCGGGGGCGTTCGCCCTCGCCCGGGTCTGGGAGCGGCGGAACGCCGAGCGCGCGCTGCTCGGCGTGGTGCCGGCCGCGGCCCTGATCATGCTCGCGGCGGTGATGCTGCCGACGCGCGTCCACAGCACGTACGGCGCCTTCACGGCCCCGTTCCTCGTCGCGACCGCCGCGCTGATGCCGCGGGTCATGCTCGGCGCGGCGGCGTGCTCCGTGACCATCACGCTCCAGATCCTCTCCTGGCAATGGGGCAACCTGCTCGCCATGCACGTGCAACCGGACGAGTCCGTCTTCGCGCCGGCACAACGCGCGCGCCGGGAGGAAATGCGCGCCATCGATCGTCCGCGCGAATGGGCGCTGACGGTCGCGAATCTCGCCGCCGCGGGCACCGTCGCGCTCGGCGTCGCCGCGAGCGCGCGACGGCCGCGCGCATGAACGCATTCGGCCGGCTTCTCGTTCCCGCGGCGCTCGGCGTCGTCACCATCTTCCTGCTGCTCGCGACCCACGACCGCTACGGCGGCTGGAACGACACGTCTCGCCTCGGGATGACCGAGGCGATCGTCGAGCGCGGCCGCCTGTATCTCGACGGCACCGAGATGGGCCGCAAGAGCGGTGACGTCTGCATGATCGACGGCCACTACTACTCGGACAAACCGCCCGCGGTCGCGCTGATGGCCGTCCCGGTCTACGCCGCCGAGGTCGCGCTCGGCCTGCGCTTCGCGACCGACCTGCCGCGCGCCTACTACTGGACGACGCTCCTCACGATCGGGCTCGCGACGCTGATCGGCCTCGCGGGGCTCGCCCGCTTCCTTCGCCATCTCGTTCCCGACGCACGCTGGCGGGCACTCACCGTGCTCGGACTGGGGCTCGGCTCGCTCGTCACCGTCTACAGCGTCACGTTCTCGAACCATCCGCCGTCGGCGATGTTGCTCCTGCTCGGCGTCCTCGCGGTCTGGGTGTGGCGCCGCTTCGGCGCCGGCCTCTCGACCCTCGCGGCCGGCGGCTTGCTCACGGGCATCGCGGCAACCGCCGATCACGGCGCCGCCTTCTACGCGCCCTTCCTTCTGGCCTACGTCGCCTGGCCGGGGGCGCCACGCCAGGCGACCGCGGTGCCGCTGCTCGCGGCGACGATCGCGGTCCCACTCGCGGCATACGCGGGCTATGCCTACGTGCTCACGGGCAGTCCGATGCCGCTGCCACTCCAGCCGCGCCTCTTCGACTACCCCGGCTCGTACTGGGCGGCGTCGACGGGCAACCTGCCGGGTTCGTCGTTCGCGCATGCCTCGTTCCGCGACTTCCTTGCCTACGCCTGGCTCTGCTTCTTCGGCACCCGCGGCTTCTTCAGCCACACACCGGTGCTGCTGTTCGTCGTCGCCGCGATGTTCCGCCGGCTCTTCAATCGGAGCGCCTCGCACCGCGCGGAGATCGCCATGATCCTCGCGCCGACCGCAGCCCTCGTCACCTACTATCTGATCACCTCCGACAACCCCGGCGGCAATAGCTACGGCGTGCGCTGGTTCACGCTCTTCACCCCCCTCCTCTTCGTCTTCCTGACGGACACCTACGAAGCGTGGAGCAGCCGCCCCATGCGCGCGGCCTTCTGGCTGGCCTTCGCCGCATCAATGCTCTTCGCCCAAATCGGCGCCTTAGACCCTTGGCTCGACCCGACGCCGTACGGCCAAGGCTACTCCTGGCAAATAGTCCTCCGCGCCCACGGCTGGCTTTGAGAGCAAACCGCGCGGAGCAAAGCACGCCCCGACAGCCCGCCGCATCGGGGGTCACTCGAACGCGACCGTCACTGTCCAAACAGCGAGTTGCTTTTTCCCAACGGCTGGCGGAAGCTCCAAAGATTATGAGCTACAACGCGTGGTTCCAGTGCATCAACGGCTGCCCCGGCCAATTTTCCCTGCTCGAGATCATCTACCGCTGCCCCACCTGCGGGGACCTCCTCGAGGTCCAGCACGACGTCGACGCGCTCCGCACGCGCGCCCCGGCCGCCTGGATGCAGCTCTTCGACGAGCGCACTCGCAAGGGCGTCTACCCCTACGGCTCCGGCGTCTGGGGCAAGAAGGAATGGGTAGTCCCGTTCATCGACAACGAGAACATCGTCTCCACCTTCGAGGGCAACAGCAATCTCTTCTGGGCCGAGCGCTACGGCCGCCAGCTGCACGTCGAGGACCTCTGGGTGAAGCAGTGCGGGAACTCGCACACGGGGTCGTTCAAGGACCTCGGCATGACGGTGCTCGTGTCGGTCGTGAAGCAGATGATCGCCGACGGCCAGCCGATCGACGCGGTCGCCTGCGCCTCCACCGGTGACACGTCCGCCGCGCTCGCGTCGTATTGCGCGGCCGCCGGCATCGCCGCCATCGTCCTGTTGCCGCGCAACAAAGTCTCGCCCGCGCAGCTCGTGCAGCCGATCGCGAACGGCGCGCTGGTGCTCTCCCTCGACACCGACTTCGACGGTTGCATGGCGGTCGTGCAGGAGATCACCAAGCAGAAGCGCATCTACCTCGCGAACTCGATGAACAGCCTCCGCATCGAAGGGCAGAAGACGGTCGCGATCGAAATCGTGCAGCAGTTCGACTGGGAGGTGCCGGACTGGGTGATCATCCCCGGCGGCAACCTCGGCAACGTGACCGCACTCGGCAAGGGCTTCCTGCTCCTCCAGGATCTCGGCCTGATCCAGAAGCTCCCGCGCATCTGCGTCGCGCAGGCCGAGAACGCCAACCCGCTCTACCGCTCGTATCTGACCAACTTCGAGCAGTTCGAGCCCGTGGCCGCGAAGGCCACGCTCGCGAGCGCCATCCAGATCGGCAACCCGGTGAGCGCGAAGCGCGCCATCCGTACGTTGCAGCGCTTCAACGGCGTCGTCGAGCAGGCGAGCGAGCAGGAGCTCGCCGACGAGTCGGCGCGTGCCGACCGGACGGGCATGTTCAACTGCCCGCACACCGGGGTCGCGCTCGCGGCCCTCCGGAAGCTCGTCGATCGCAAGATCATCAAGGCGAGCGATCGCGTCGTGGTCGTCTCCACGGCGCACGGCCTCAAGTTCGCCGACCAGAAGACCGCGTATCACCTCGGCACGCTGCCGGGCGTCATATCGAAGCATGCGAACCAGCCGGTCGAGCTTCCGGCAGACGCCAAACAGGTCGCGGATACGATCGCGCGCCACGTCGACCGCGCCCGGCTCTTGGAGGCGTGATGGCCGACAAGAAGCCGCGGCTCGGATTCGGGACCGCGGCGGTGCACGCCGGCGAGCCCCGGAAGAAGGAGGGCAACGCCCTCACGACACCGATCATGCAGACGGCGACGTACACGTTCGCCGATACCCAGGAGCTGCGCGACCACTTCGAGCGCCGCATCGAGCGCGAGGAATACGGCCGCTACGGCAACCCGACCCAGCGCATCGCCGAGCAGAAGCTCGCGGCGCTCGAAGACGCGGAGGATTGCCTCCTCGTTTCGAGCGGCATGGCGGCCGTCACGACGACGCTGTTCGCGATGCTGTCACGCGGCGCGCACGTGGTCGTCACCGACGACTCGTACCGTCGTACCCGCCAGTTCCTGAACCAGACGCTGCACCGCTACGGGATCGAGTGCTCGACGGTCCGCGCCGGCGACTACGACGCGATCGCCGACGCCATCAAGCCGAACACCCGGATCCTTCTCAGCGAGTCGCCGACGAACCCGTACAACCGTATCCTCGACCTCGAGCGCTTCGCCGAGATCGGCAAGAAGCATCGCGTGAAGACCATCGTCGACGCGACTTTCGCGACGCCCTACAACCAGCAGCCGCTCCGCTACGGCATCGACGTCGTGCTGCATTCGGCGACCAAGTTCCTCGGCGGGCACAACGATCTGATGGCCGGCGCGGTGCTCGGATCGTCCGATCTCGTCGACGGCGTGCGGGCGCTCCAGGGCGTGACGGGCGCCGTCATCGATCCCTTCGCCGCGTACCTCCTGATCCGCGGGTTGAAGACGCTGGCGCTCCGCATCGAACGCCAGAACGCGAACGCCCAACGGATCGCGGAGTTCCTGGAAGGCCACCCGAAGGTAACGCGCGTGCACTACGCGGGGCTTCCCAGCCATCCGGAGCATGCGATCGCGAAGAAGCAGATGCGCGGCTACGGCGGTGTGATCTCCTTCGAGGTCGCCGGCGACCTCGACACCGCGACACGCGTCGTCGACGGCTGCCGCATCCCGCGCATCGCCCCCTCGCTCGGCGGCGTCGAAAGCCTGATCGAGCAGCCGGCGCTCATGAGCTTCTACGAGCTCACGACGGAAGAACGCCTGCTGGTCGGGATCAAGGACAACTTGATCCGCTACTCGGTCGGCATCGAGGACGGCGACGATCTCATCGCCGACCTCGAGCAGTCGTTGGATCGCAGCTAGCTGGCGAAAGACGTGTCGAGCAGCTTCTTCAGCTCGCCGCGGGCGTGCATCTCGCGCACGATGTCGCAGCCGCCGATGAACTTGCCGTCGACGTAGACCTGCGGAATCGTCGGCCAGTTCGAGAAACGCTTGATCGCTTCGCGCTTCGCGGGCTGGCTCAACACGTCGACGCTGCCAAAGGGGCGACCGAGCTCTTCGAGGACCTCGATGGTCGCCGCCGAGAATCCGCATTGTGGAAAGCTCGGCGTGCCCTTCATGTAGACCATGATCTTGTTGGTGCGGATTTCGTTTTCGATTTCGGTGAATACGGGATCGGCCATCGTCGTCTCCTCGCTACTCGCCCGGCGCGTCGGTCTTGAGCTGTAGGGCGTGGATCTCCGGCATGAGCGTCCCGAGCGCGCGGTAGACCATCTGGTGCCGTTCGACGAGCGAGCGGCCCGCGAAATCCGGGCTCGTGATGTGGACCGAGAAGTGGTCGCCGCCGCCGGTGTAGTCCTCGGCGACGATCTCCGCGTTCGGAAACGCGGCTTGCAGACTCTGTTGAATGCGGTCCGGGCTCATGAGGTCGGAGAGCTATACTACGCCTCGCTCGGCTCGCAAGCACGTACCCGTTTTGGCATGGTGACACGGTGTCCGGGTCGCGCGCAGCGTCGTCGACGCATGGCCAGTACACCGGTCTCGTCATCCTCGCCGCGCTGATCGGGCTTCTGGGCGCCGCCGGGAGCATCGTCTTCCAGGCCGCGATCACCGCGGCCGCCCGCCTCTTCGGCGCGCTCGCGGCGGCGCTCGGCGCGTGGGGCACCGCCGCGCCGTTGGCGCCTCCGATCGTGCTCGCCGCGGGCGCGATCGCTCTCCTCGTGCTCGATCGGCTCTTTCCCGGTCATGCGCTCGGCTACGGGTTTCCCCGCTTCCTCGAGATGATCCATCTCGAAGGCGGCCGCGTGAAACGGCGCTGGATGATCGTCAAGACGCTCGGCGCCGCGATCTCGCTCGGGGCCGGCGCGTCGGTCGGCCGCGAAGGGCCGATCGCGCAGATCGGCGGCTCGATCGGCTCGTTCGTCGCGCAGCTCTTCCGCCTCGAATCACGCCTGAAGCTGCTGGTCGCGTGCGGCGCGGCCGCGGGCATCGCCACCACGTTCAACGCGCCGATCGGCAGCGTGATGTTCGCGCAGGAGATCCTCCTCCAGGGGAAGGTCGAGCTCGCCCACTTCAGCTTGATCGTGATCTCGACGGCGACCGCCGTGATCGTCTCGCGCGCCCGCGGCGGCACGGAAACGGTCTTTCACGCCGTCACGTTCGATCTCGGCGGCTACCACGAGATCCCCACCTACGCGGCGATGGGGCTCATGCTCGGCGTGCTCGCGGCCGTCTACGTGCGCCTCTTCCACGCGACGATCGAGCGCGTCGCGCGGTCGGAGGTCGGGACGGCGACGAAGCTCGTCGGCGGCCTCGTGATCGTCGGCCTCGTCGGCGTGGTCCTGCCGCAGAACCTCTCCGACGGCTACCCGGTGATCAACGAGGCACTCTCGGGCGGGCTTTCGACGCGAGTCATGGTGATGCTCGCCGTCGCGAAGATCCTGACGAGCTGCCTCTCGCTCGCGTGCGGCGCTCCGGGCGGCGTGTTCGGTCCCATCTTCTTCATCGGTGCCATGACGGGCGGCGCCTTCCGAGCCCTCTCCGCCTGGTGCGTCCCGGGCTACACCGGCCCCCACGGATCCTATGCCCTCGTCGGCCTGGCGACCTTCCTCGGCGCCTGCACGCACGCGCCGCTCACGGCCGTCTTCCTGCTCTTCGAGACCACGGGAAGCTACGAGATCGCCCTCCCCGCCCTCGTCACCGTCATCCTGGCGTTGATCGTCGCCAGCACCATCGAGCCCGAGTCGATCGACACGCTCGGCCTCGCGCGCGCGGGCAAGAGCCTCGAGCCGCCGCGCGAGCAGATCATGGACCTGATCCCCGTGTCGTCCGCCTTCCACGAGCGCTGCGAGCCGATCCGCGCGGACGCGCCGCTCCCCGAGGTCCTCCGCATCATGGGTGAGAGCTCGGGCACGCATTTTCCGGTCGTCGACAGGGACGAGCGCCTGATCGGCACGCTCTCGCTCCACGACGTGCGCGCGGTGCTGCTCGATCCCGGCGCCGGCACGGACCGAACGGCCGCCGATCTCTGTGACCGGCACGTGCCGACCGTCACCCCCGAAACCAGCCTCGGCCAAGCACTCGGCCGGATGGAGGAGGACAACCGCGAGGAGCTGCCGGTCGTCGATCCCACCGACCCGAGCCGCGTCCTCGGACTGTTGTCGCGCGCGGACGTCATCCGCGCCTACAACCGCGCTCTCGTCACGATGCGTACGATCCCCGGCACGGCCGGCGCCGACGAGATGCCGCAGTGGTCGAAGGGCTATCGCGTGGTCCGCCTGCCCGTACCCGACGCATGGGACGGCGAGACCCTCCGCCGCCTCGACTGTCGCGCGCGCTTCGAGGTGAGCGTGCTTGCCGTCGAGCCGCGCGACAAGCCCGGGCACACCTTCGAGGTGCCGGACCCCGATCGCCGGCTCGAACGCGGCGACACGCTGGTCGTGGCCGGCCCGGTCGCCGCGGTGGCTGCGTTTCAGCGCGAGCACCGCTCGCGCGGCGATCAACGGATGCCGTTCGCGTCCTGATCGCGGGCGATCAGATACCGGAGCAGACCCGGTGGCTCGCGGCGACACCCGTTCGCGTGAGCATCGTGCACGCGTCGTTGTACTCCGCCGCGAGCAGCTTCCCGACGTCGGCGACGTGAGCGTCGAGGAGGCAGACGGCGACGTCGGACGTCGTCGCGGCCGCCGGATCGCACGGACTGCCGATCGCCGCCGGCGTGACGCCGGCGCACGCGCGGCCGATTGCCGCGAGCGCAGCGGCCCGGGTCTTCGAGGCTTTCGAGAACGGATTGCCGAGATCGAGCTTGGCGCGACATGCGGCCGCGATCTTGGCGTCGCTCTTCCCGCTCGCCGCGACCGTGACGAGCTTGTCGAGACACTTCCCGAGCTCCGCGTGCACGACGTCCCCGAACCGGCGGCCGTTCCTGAAGAGGGCGGTCTGACAGACTTGCGCCGTGACACCGAGCGGGACCGGACGCGACGCGCTCTCCTCGTCGGCGACGATCGCTTCGACGCGCGCCGCGTGCTGTGCGACCACGCAATCGAGCGTCCCGCCGATCCCCGTCGCGGCACGCGAGCACGGCCCGTGGATCTGGCTCGGCGCGACACCGACACAGGCCTTCTCGACCGCCGTCCGCATCTTCGCGCGCGCCTTCGCGAGCTTCGAGAGCGGGTTCATCGGGTCGAGCGCCTTCAGGCACGCCGCCTCGGCCGCCGCGGTTCCGAGGCCCGCCGCTTCCGCCTTGACGAGGCCGAGCCGACACGTCGCTTCGAGCGCGTGATGCGTCTTGGCGAGCTTCACGCCCTGCCGTCCGACGGCGAGCTGGCACTTGCGCTGGGCCTTCCCGAAGACCGGCGACCGAAGCGCGGGAACGATGAACTGTCCGAAGCCGGCGGGGGTGAACCCCGCGGGGACCGTCGCCGTCACGGTGTTCGACGTGGTGTCGATCACCGAGACGCTGCCGCTTTGGCGATTGGCCACGAACACCCGTGCTCCGTCGGGCCGGAACGCGAGCTCGAACGGCGTGAGGCCGACCGGCACGGTCGCGACGACGGTGTTCGACGCCGTGTCCACGACCGACACGCTGTTGGGACCGCTGTTGGCGACGTAGAGACGGCCGCCGGAGGGATCGACCGCGACGCCCTCCGGGATGTTGCCGACGGGAACGGTCGCGACGACGCTCTGAAATCCAGAGTCGATCACGGACACGCTCGCGTTGCTGCTGTTGGCGACATACGCGCGCCGGCCGCTCGGGCCGACCGTGACGTGGCTCGGGTCGTTGCCGACCGGGATCGTCGCCACGACCTGGTTCGCGTTGGTGTCGATCACGGAGACGTTGTTGTCCCCGTTGTTGACGACGTACGCGGGCGTGCCCGACGGATCGATCGCGATTCCGAGCGGGTTGTTGCCGACGGGAATCGTCGCGACGACCGTGTTGGTCGCGGTGTCGATCACCGACACGTTCTTGTCGTCCCGGTTGGTCACGTAGAGGCGGTCGCCGGGCGATTTCACCGCCGCACCCGAGGGCCGCGCCCCCACGGTGACCGTCGCGACGACGCCGTTGATCCCGGTGTCGATCACCGACACGGTTCCGGCGGGCACCTGGTTCGTGACGTACGCCCGCGTTGCCGCGGGATGCACGGCGGCCGCGAGCGGCTGGTTCCCGACCGCCACGGTCGCGACGACCGCGTTCGTCGCGGTGTCGACGACGGTCACGGTGGCGTCCCCGTGGTTGACCACGTAGGCGAAGGGCGCCGCCTGGCCCGGCGCCGACCAGGCCAGTTGTAGGCCAAGGAGCGCGAGAACGAGGGGCGGACGCCGGCCGGACGGCCGAGCGTCAGAAATCATCGTTGCAACGCTCGTCGTCGAATTCGCAGTACTCGGAATCGCACTTCAACGTGCCGCCACCGTAACCGAGCTCGACGCAGTTGAACCCACCGAGGTTCCCCGGCTCGCAGTCCTCGAAAATGTCGATCACTCCGTCCCCGCAGTACGCCCGCTTGCAGTTGGTGCGACACGCTTCGGGCACGGAATCCGAGTTCTGCGCCCCGTTGTCGCACTCCTCGTTGATCTCGAGGATGCCGTTACCACAGACGGGATGCGCGACGCACGCGTCGACGTCGAAGAGACACGACGGCTCGCAACCGAGCGTTCCGCTCGCGTAACCGATGCTGGCGCACGTGAAGCCGCCGAGGTCCGCGCCGTCGCAAGCTTCGCCGGTTTCGCGCTCGCCGTTGCCGCACTCGGCAGTGGCCGCGCGGAAGTCGAGGCCGCGGCGTACGTCGTAGACGCCCGTGATCACACGGCGCGCGGCGGCCGGCTCCGCCGGCGGCGTCCGCGCCACGAGATGACCGACGATGTACGCCATGACGTCGAGGGCCCCGAGCAGATCCCGGCGTTGGAGTGCGAGCTCGAGCGTCGGCACCCGGATCGCGAGACCGTTGCGAACCTGCGCGTTGGTGATGCCCTCGTTGATGAGGCGCTTGAGCGCGCTCACGTCGAGGGGAACCAAATCGACGAACGTGAAGCAGCGTTGCTCGCCAAACACCACCAGGCCGGAGTCGTTCGAGGACGTCCGCCCGATGAGCTCGACGAGAAAGCGATGCGCGCCGCCGGCCACGGCCGTCGGCGGCACGTTGGCGCGGAAGCGAAAGATCCCGGCGCTGGCGCTGGCGTCGAGGAGTCCGCTGTCGGTATTGGTCGACAACGCTTCCGACGCAAAGCGCACGCCGTGCGGCACGTTCGTCGGCGACCAGAACTGCTGATCGGTTTCGGCGTCGGAGGCCGGTGGCACCCACGACGTGAGCCCGGCGAGCCCGAACGCCCGCGAGAGCATCTCCGCGTCACGCCCGCGCTTGGTCGTGACCAGGCTCGGGAACGCGCCGGCGCCGTCGACGACGGTGATCGACGCGAGCTTGTAGACGTCACCGAAGCCGGCGCAGGTCAACCCGGCGAACTTGGTTCCACCCGGCACGAGTTTCAGCCCGCGCGCGTTCTTGCTGCCGAGCGACGCGAGGAATGCGTTCGTGCGGCCGACGCTCGCGAGCGCGTCGCCGACCGTGAGATGGAAGGTCATGAGCTCCGCTCGCGCCGGTCCGGCGACCAGCAGGACGGCGGCGAGCACGAAGCCCGCGAAAGACCGCGTCGCGTGTCGCATCGTCACTGTGCGCACGGCCTTTCGCACCGGCACGGCTGGTCGAGGCAGAGCGCCTCGGCGGCGGCGTTGGCCCGGTTGATCATGGGCTCCGTGAAGGCCGGCGCGATCTCGACCTCGCTACGCTGGGCGACCTCGAGAGCGAACGTGCGGATGTTGCGGGCCGCACGATCCGGCTTGCCGCGATCGAGGAAGGTCTGGGCGTCGTCGAGAATGTCATGCAGACGGTTGCGCGTGACCGAGCCGAGCGGCGTGATCTCTACGAGATCGCGGAGCGCCTCGAGGTCGACCGGCGCGACGGACGCCACCATGATGCACTCGGTGCGCTTGCCCGGCTTGCCGGCACGCTTCGATGGAAGCTCGGTCGTGATCGCGATCGCGAGCTCGATCGTGCCGACGCCGGGATCGGTCGGCCCGAGATCCATCTTCAGGCGAAAGCCCGGCACCCGATTCTCAGCGTCGCTCTTGCCGAGCGCGCCGGTCTGGTCACCGAACGCGAAGCCTCCCGTCACGAAGCCCATCGCGCCCACGACCGTGGGGTCGGTCACCCAGAGCGGCTGGAACGCGGTGCCGGTCGCCGGCGGAAGCCAGGTCGACGCGTTCATCGCGGTCAGGGCGACGGTGAGCCCGGCCGCGAGGCTCTTACCGACGACGAGCGGCGCGCCCGTCGGGCCGCCGAGCACCCGGACGCGCGTGATCTTGCGGGTCGGGTCGGCGAGAAGCGACGGGCAGACGCTTTTCGCGAACCGCACGGCCCCGCGCCGGAGGCCGACGGCCTTCCCGAGGAGCGCCGAGCGCGAGAGCGCCTTCGCGCCGAAGAGGTCGGGCGCGGTCACCAGATCGGCCGGCGCGAGGACGAACGTCCGCTCCGCGGCGAAGGCCGGGGTGGACCCGCCACAGATGAACACCAAGGCCGAGAGGGTCAGGAATCTGCGAACGAGAGGAGGCGGCACTGGCGGGAGAATCAGCAATAGCAAGACCAGTGACCGGGCGGCGATTTCGCTCACAAAACCATCCTAACACTCTGAAATCATGGACTTAACATACCGCATGCGGTCGCGAAATCGCGGGCCGAACCGTCCCTCGACATTGCACGACCGCGACATCGTGCGAGGCCGCCTCGCATCCACGGCGCCGATCGGCTCGCGAACCGTCGAAGAATTCGTGCGTCAGCGCAAGAGCCGCGCAGGGTTCAGACGAACGACAGCCACTCGCGATGCGTCGCGTCCTCGCCCCGAACGAGCGCGAAGTACGCCTGTTGCATCGCCTGGGTGACCGGCCCCGGCTTCCCGTTGCCGATCGCCCGGTCGTCGAGCTCGCGGATGGGCGTCACCTCGGCCGCGGTGCCGGTGAAGAACGCCTCGTCGGCGATGTACGCCTCGTCGCGCGTGAACCGCTCTTCGACGAGCGCGTACCCGCGGTCGCGGAGCAACGTCATGATCGTCGCCCGCGTGATGCCCGGGAGCACCGAGGTCAGCGGCGGCGTCTTCACGACGCCGTCCCGCACGATGAAGATGTTCTCGCCGCTCGCCTCCGACACGAAGCCGTCGGTGTCGAGCATGAGCGCCTCGTCGTAGCCGCCGCGCCGCGCCTCGCGCGCCGCGAGGATCGAGTTGACGTAGTGCCCGACGGCCTTCGCCTTCGTCATCATCGTGTTGACGTGGAAGCGCTGGAACGACGACGTGCGCACCCGGATGCCGTTCTTGATGCCCTCGTCGCCGAGATACGAGCCCCACGGCCAGACGACGATCGCGACGCGCACCGCGTTCACGGCGGCGAGACCCATCTCGCCGTCGCCGAGGAAGACGAGCGGGCGGATGTAGCACTCGCGGAGCTTGTTGCGCTTGATGGTGTCGAGACACGCCTCGTCGATCGCCGCGGGCGAGAACGGAATCGTCATCTCGAGGATGTGCGCCGACGCGAACAGGCGGCGGGTGTGCTCGTGGAGCCGGAACACGGCCGACCGGCCGTCCTTGGTCTGGTAGCAGCGAATGCCTTCGAAGGCGCCGAGCCCGTAGTGCAGCGTGTGCGTGAGGACGTGAACGTTCGCTTCGTCCCACGGAACGAACGCGCCATCGAGCCAGATTAGTTCGCTTTTTTGCACGCGGCGAGAGGTATCGGAGCACCCTCTGGCTGTCAACGCGAGGTGCGGCGCGTGCGACGAGATGACGTCGCACGCGCCGCCGCTCGCATCACGGGACGCAGGCCTGGCAGGCGAGACACCCTTGCAGGAGACCGCAGCCGATCTGCGGCAGCTCACACTGCTCGCCGGGCTCGATGTTCCGGTTGCCGCAGATGGCGATCGGAACGTCGATGCATTGGCCGCAGAGGAGACACAACTGATTCGGTCCGCACCCCATCGCCGGCAGCTCGCATGCCTCGCCGGGCTCGATGTTCAGGTTGCCGCAGAACGGAATCGCCTCGACGCAGGACGTGCACTGGTTGCAGAGGTGACCCGCGGGGCATCCCTGCGCGGGCAGCTCGCACACCTCGCCGGGGGTGATGTTGAGGTCGCCGCAGAGACCCGAAATCGGCGGCAGGACATCGGGCGGCGGGAGACACGCGAGACATGCCGCGCAGGCCTGGAGCGGACCGCATCCGGTTGCCGGAACCTCGCACACCTCGCCGGGATCGAGGACGTTGTTCAGACAGGTCGGCACCTGCACCGTGCACTGGCAGCTCGTGCCGTTGCAGAGTCCGGGACAGAGATCGTCGTCCGCCGGCGGCATGCCACCCACCCCGCCCGGATCGCACTGCTCCCCTTCCCCGATGAACCCGTCACCGCAGACCGGCGGACAGAGACACGCGTTCTCGGACGACGACGGCTCGCACTGGCCGGGACAGGCGGCGTCGGCGGTGCCGTCGCATTGCTCGCCGAACTCGATCGTGTCGTTGCCGCAGGTGCGCTGGCAGAGACAGTTCGGGAGGCACGTGCCGGGACAGTTGCTGTCGTCGTCGCGGTCGCACTCCTCCTGGAAGCGGTTGACGACGCCGTCGCCACAGAGCCGCGCGTCGACCGTGTTCGGGATCGAGATCGACCCGGGACCGGGCAGACCCGCGACCGTGTTGATGGTCGACGAGCCGGTTTCGGCGACGCAGAACGTCGCGACGAGGGTGTTGTCGGTGGTGCTCGCGACCCCTTGGCGCTCGATCGGATCCATGAAGCACCGCCGGTTCTTCGCGACGCATGGTCCGTCGCCGCTCGGACATCCACCGTCGTTGGTGCACGAGATCCACGGCGCGTTCGCACACGTCCGATCGACCGGGCCTGCCGGACATTCGGCGTCGCCGAGCGGCGCGCTCGGGATCTGCCGGCAGAGCGGCTTGCAGGCGCCCGCGCCGCCGCCCGGACAATCCGCGTCCGAGTCGCATGGCCCTGCGTCGTTGCTGCCGCCGTCGCACGCATTGAGACACGAGTTCTGTTGCGGCTGACCGTCGCAGAAACACCCCTCGCCGGTGTGTCCGGCGGCGTCGCACGGCTGGTTCGACGGTGTGCTCACGAGCGCCGTGGTGAGCGTCGCGGGCAGCACGAGGCCGTCACCCGAGACGTTCAACGACGAGCTCGGCGGGCACTGGAGCGACGTCGGGCCTTGCGGGCCGTTGCCCTGCACGGTGCACGGCGGGCTCCCGATGATGCCCGAGCCGGCGCAGACGCCCGCGTCGCCGATCTGGCAATTGGCGAGGTCCGCTTCGCCGCAGTCGCAGATGGGGCACGGCTGATTGACGTCGACGCCGAGGTGGGCGCGCGCGTTGAACGTGTGCGTCAGGCTCGCCGTACCGGTCGCGAGGTCGTACGCTCCCGTCGCATCGGTCGCGAAGCGCAGCAGCACGCAGGCCGGCACGCCGCCGGCCGACGCGGGCAGCGGCGGTCCGTAGTAGCTGATGGTGCAGGTCCCGGCGCCGCTGCACATCTCGTCATTGGTGCACGACCGCGGCGGGTCGCCCTAACAGAACGAGCCGATGTTCGCGAACAGATCGCAGCTCATGTCGGTCTGGCCGTCGCAGCCGGAGAGCTCGCCCCGGATGATCCCGCCCGTCTGGAGCTGGAAGTCGTTGGCGACGCCGCTCCAGCCGGCGTCGAGGTCGGCGCCCGGCTTGGTGTTGAACGTCACCTCGCCGAGGCCGGGACACGTACAGACGTTGCTGCACTTCCCGGGGCAGAGCGAATCGTCCGTGCCGTCGCAGAGCTCACCAGCTTGCCGCTGGTCGTCGCCGCACACGGCGGCGCAGGTGCAGTCGCTCTGGCAGCTGCCGGGGCACGCGCCCGTACCCTGCCCGTCGCACTCCTCGCCGGCATCGATCTGGTTGTTGCCGCAGAACGGGCCGCAGGTGCAGTCGCCCTGGCACGCCGACGGCGGACACGCGACGGATCCGGCGCCGTCGCACTCCTCGCCGCCGCCGACCGTACCGTCACCGCAGAATGCGCCGCAGGTGCAGTCGCCCTGACACGCGCCCGGGCACGACGCGTCGTCGGCGCCGTCGCACTGCTCGCCGGGCTCCGTGTTGCCGTCGCCGCACGTCGACGCTCCGCACGTGCAGTCGGACTGGCACTGACCGGGACACACGTCGGCGTCGATGCCGTCGCACACCTCGCTCGGCTGGTTCACCTGCCCGTCGCCGCAGGTGGCCGCGGCCGGGCACCGGCAATCGGGCTGACACTCCCCGGGACACGCGCCGTCATGGCCCTGGTCGCACTGCTCGTTCGCGTCGAGCGTGCCGTTGCCGCAGCTCGCCGGTCCGAAATAGCGCCGCATCGGGATGCGCACCGTGCCGGGTCCGGGCCAACCGCTCACCTTGTTGATCGACGCGCTCGCGACCGGCGTCATGCAATACGCGCCGACCTGGATGGCGGTCTGCACGCCGGGCGTGCCCGTCCGCGAGATCGGATCGATCAAGCACTGGCGCAGCGACGTCTCGCAGATCTGGCCGCCCACACAGTCCGTGCAGGAGCCCGCGGGCGGCGGGTTGCACTCGGCGTCCGCGGAGCACGAGCGGAACTTTTCGATGCTACAGAGCCGATCGATCGGCCCCGCCTCGCAGACGCCCTCATCTGCGCCGTTGGGATCGTTGACGTTCTGAGTGCACACGCCGTCGGCGCAGGAGTTCGGCATGCTCGGCTCGCCCGGACGATTGCAGAGACCGCTCGGGCACTCGGAGGCCCCGCTGCACGGCGTGCCGTTGTTGGGGCCACCGATGCAGCGCCGTCCGCCGCAGATGATTCCCGGCGCGCAATCGGCGTTGGCGTTGCACGGCTCGGCGGCCGCCGTCGCGCAGGTGCTGCACGCGCACTCGAGGGCCGGGTTTCCGCTACAGCGCGTGCCCTTCGGAAGGGTGGCGGTGCCGGTGGTTTCATGCGGCGCCCGGATGTCGAGGTATCCGATGTTGCCCGCGACGAACGGCGGGCAGTCGAACGTCACCGTCGAGAAGAGATCGTGTGTACCCGCGACGTCGCAAGGTTGCCCGGCGCGCACGCCGACGTCGCACGTCCCACCCTTCACGCCGTCCGCGAAGACCGGATCGCCGAGGCATTGCGGACACGGCTTCGCGAGCCCGAGACCGTTGTGCACGGCCGACTCGGCGCGAATGTTCAGGTCCTGCTCGCCCGCGTGCGGGCCGGTGAGCGACACGTTCACCGTACCCGTGAGCGGCTCCGTGAAGCGGTTGATGATGCACCCGGGCGCACCGCCCGACGACACGGGCAAGACCGCTCCCTGATAGCATTCGCACGTTTCGCCGCCCGCGCAGCTCGGCGCCTCGGGATCGCAGATGTCGCGCGAGCTGGCGTCGCGGCTCGCGAGGTTGGTGCAGC
>DAIQBH010000005.1:45760-47459 GCA_036781285.1 Thermodesulfobacteriota bacterium
GTGCAGCGACAGTTCTTGACCGCACCGCGGTACTGGGCGTGACCGACGACGTCGCACTGCCCGCAAGTCGGCGACTCGAGGTCCCAGTCGCAGTTCGCCAGGCGACCCGCCCCGAACGGCTGGTTGTTGCCGTACGGGACGTCGTTCGCGATGCCGGTCCACCCGTTGTCGGAGTCGAGCCCAGGCAGGAACTCGAAGTTCGCGATCTCGGGGATCTGCGCCGGCAGCGTACACGGCGCCGGGCACTGACACGCCGACGTGCACTCGCCGGGGCACGCGGCCGCATTCGCGCCGTCGCAAGCCTCGCCGCCGTCGATGGTGCCGTTGCCGCAGAGCGACGCGGTCGGCGTCGGCGTCGGATTCGGCGGGGCGCCGGTGGGAGTCGCCTCGGGATTGGCGTTGCACTGCGCGGGATAGGACTCGAGCGTCGGCACCGCGATCGCGTCGGTGCAGTCCGACTTGAACGCCGTCACGCAGCTGACGCAGTTGACGAGACCCTGGAGGTTCGTGACCGGCCCGCCGCACGACGTGCCGCCGGGAATCGTGACAGCAGGGCAGCTCGACGGGAAGCCGATCTGGGCCGGCGTGAAATCACCGGTGCCGCCGCAGACGCCGTCGGCGCCGCCGCAGACCTGGCACATCTTCGCGACGGCCTTGGCGCGTGCGCGCGAGATCAGCGCGGTCGTCTTCGGATCGGGACACGAGCCCGGGCTGCCCTTGAGACGCGCGTCGGCGCACTTCTGGAGCGCCTTGGTCTCGGCGCGGAAGGCCTTGGCGGCGCTGCGCCCGATCTCGCGCTGACAGCGCCGGACCGCGGTGTCGGCGCTCGCCGCGAGCGCGTCGTAGTAGAGCCCGATGGCCTGTTCGACGGCGGCGTCGCCGACGCAGACCAGACACTGGGCGACGTCGCCGCAATGGTTGATCGCGTTCGTGCACGACCCGCTTTCGAAGTTGCGACACGCGCCGACGTCCCAGCCGATCGAGGCCAGCGTCTCGTCGGTGCCCGATCCGCAGACGCCGTCCGGACCGCCGCACTTCTTCTGAATCGAGCTGCGCAGCTTCGCTTCGGCCTTCGCGAGGACGGCCGCGGTCTTCACGTCGGGACAAGGGCCGGCGAGCTTCCCGCTCAGGACGGCGTCCTCGCAGCGTCCGAGGGCCTTCATCTTCGCTTGGGTGAACTTCGCGAAGGCCTTCGAAATCTCGCGCTGACACGCGATGGGAGTCGCGCTCGCGAGTGGCACGTCGACGAGCAACGAACAGCCGACGATCAAACCGATCAGGGCACGGGTCGCCATTCTCATGGGGGACTTCCTCCTCACTCGGTGTTTTGCGGCGTCCGAATGGTGACCGGCACGCGTGTAGATCCTGCAGAATGGCAGCAAACCTACGGGGGCGGCCGCAAGACCGACAATCCCCTAACCTGGTGGGAGACCGCGCGAAAAAGGGTGAAGACGGCAGTTGCTTTGCGGGCTCGGCGGCTTTCGCGTCAGTGATCGACGCCGAACCAGCGCACGTACAGCGCCCGCACCCGCTCGCGATGGCGGCCGAAATCCGCGAGCAGTCGACGGGCCACCTCTTCATTCGGTCCCGCATAGCCGAGGCGACGTGCGAGGGCCGGCAACCGATAGCCTTCGCGCTCGAGCGACTCGACCGATTGATCGCGCTCGATGCGAAGGCGGTTGGTGAGGGCGCGGAGGAA
>DAIQBH010000005.1:47469-65415 GCA_036781285.1 Thermodesulfobacteriota bacterium
AAGCGTAGCTCTGCTCGAGGAGCGCGGCCTCGTCGGCCGGCACGACCCCCGCGGCCGCGAGCGCCGCGAGCGCATGCCGGGTGGCGCGACGGCGAACGTCCGGAACCGCCGAGCCGTGCCGGAGCTGCATCATCTGCACCATGAACTCGATGTCGAGGAGCCCGCCGCGCCCCGTCTTGATGTTGAACTCCGCCCGCTCGTCGCCGGCGAGCTCCCGCTCGAGACGCATGCGCAGACGGTGGATCTCCGTGACCTCCTCGTCGCGAAGCGGCCGTGCGTAGACGAAGCGCGCGATGATCGCCTCGACCTCGGTCGTGAGGGCCTGGTCGCCGGCGACGCCGCGCGCCTTGATCATGGCCTGCCGCTCCCAGAGATGCGCGCTCTCGGCGTGATAGCGCGCGAACGACTCCAGCGACGACACGAGCGGCCCCTGATTGCCCGACGGCCGGAGCCGCGTGTCGATGCTGTACATGCGCCCCTCGCGCGTCTGCACCTGGAGCGTCGTCATGAGCGTCTGCGCGAGCTTCGTGAAGAACTCGTGCACCGACACGGGGCCCGCGTCCGCCGCATTCGGCACGTAGACGAAGATGAGATCGAGGTCCGAATTGTAGGTGAGCTCGCGCGCACCGAGCTTCCCGAGACCGACGACCGCGAACTGCCCGGGCGCCGTCGCGAGCCCGTAGCGCCGACGCGTCTCCCCTTCCGCGACCTTCCACGCCGCGTCCAGGCAGGCGTCGGCGAGGTCGCTCAACTGGCTGCTCGCGACGTGGAACGGCAAAAGATTGTCCAGATCGTTGATGCCGATCCGGAGGAAATGCTCGTGGCGGAAACGGCGGAGCGCGTCGAGTCGGCTCTCGTAGTCGGCCGTCGCGGCGATCACGCTCGCGAGCTCGCTCGCGAGCGCGGGCTTCGGCACCTCGAGACGGGCGAGGTCGGCGCGGACGAGATTGTCGAGCATCTCCGGGTGGCGGATCAGGATCTGCGAGAGGAAGTCGCTCGAGCCGAAGAGCCGCACCAGGACGCGCAGCGTCGCCGGGTTCTCCGCGAGCAGCGAGAGGAAGCTCGAACGGGCGCCGATGGCGGCCATGAAGCCGGCGAGGTGGCGGAGCGCGAGATCCGGATCGGGTGCCCGCGCGACCTCGCCGAGCAGCGTCGGTGCCACCGCGAGCAGCAACTGCTTCCGCCGCGGGGTCGCGCGCGAGGACGGCGCCCCGTCGCGGAGCAACACGAGGTGATCACGGGCCGCACGCGGGTCGAGGAAGCCGAGCGCGGAGAGCTCGGCCTCCGCCTGCGCGGGATCCTCGTCGAGTCCGGCGAGCAGGCTGGCGTGGCCGTCGCTGTCCGCGCGGTTCGCGGCAGACGCGTAGAAGAGCGCCGCGAACGACGTCGCGACGGCGTCCCGGTGGCGGCGGAGATCGGCCCGAAAACGCTCGAGCGCCACGGCCGGATCGACGTCGCGATAGCCGAGTCGGCGCGCGAGGCGCACCTCGCCCTCGCCGCTCGGGATCACCTGCGTCTGGCGCTCGTCGACGAGCTGGATCTTGTGCTCGACGTCACGGAGGAACCGGTAGGCCTCGGCGAGCCTGACGCTCTCGTCGGCCGCGAGGTAGCGCGTCTCGACGAGTCGCTCGAGCGCGGTCAGCGAGTTCCGTTGACGGATGCGCTCGTCCTTGCCGGCGTGGATGAGCTGGAGGCTCTGGATCACGAACTCGACCTCGCGAATGCCGCCGCGGCCGAGCTTCACGTTGATGCCCTTGTCGGGCCCCGCCGCCAACGCGCGCGCGACCTTCGCCTTCATCTGCTTCAGGTCTTCGAGCGTCGCGTAGTCGAGGTAGCGGCGAAACACGAAGGGTTCGAGGTCCCGCAGGAGGCGGTCGCCGAGCGCGCGATCACCGGCGACCGGGCGCGCCTTCAGATAGGCCGCGCGCTCCCACGTCTGGCCCCACGACTCGTAGTAGAGCAGCGCGTTTGCCGCCGAGTTGACGATCGGCCCGTTGGTGCCTTCCGGACGGAGGCGCAGGTCGACGCGGAAGACGAAGCCGTCGTCGGTCGCCTGATGGAGCGCGCGCGTCACGGCCTCTGCGAGACGGCTCATGAACTCGCGCGCCGAGAGCTTGCCGCGCGGGCCGCCGGCGCTGTCCTCCCCGCCGTCCCCGTAGACGTAGACGAGGTCGATATCGGAGCTGAAGTTCAGCTCGCTGCCACCGAGCTTCCCCATCCCGAGCACGGTGAAGCCGAGCGGCGCGCCGTCGGGACCCAGCACGTCGCCGTGCTCCGCGACCAGACGCGCACGGACCGACGCCACCGCGACCTCGAGCGCGTCCTCGGCGAGGCGCGACAGCTCCGTCACCGTGTCGACCAGCGTCGCCCGGCCGAGCAAATCGCGCGCGGCGATGACGAGCACACGCCGGCGTTTGAAGATCCGCAGGAGCTGTGCGAGCGCCTCCGGCGTCGCCGCATCCCCGGCCAGCGGCTCGGGCCGCGGCACGAGCTCGGCAATCGGCGTCGCCGCCGCGACGGGGTCGAGGACCGAACGCCAGCGTGCCGGCTCCATGGCGAGCCAGCGGACGACCGAGGCGCTCGCGCCGAGAAGCGCGACGAGCGCAGCACCCTGCCCCACGTCGGCCGCTGCGCGCTCGAGAGCCTCGGGCGCGCCGTCCCGGAGACGGCCCACACTCGCGACCGCGAGCGGCGGATCCGGCGACGACGCGAGGGCCGCGAGCACCGCGTCCGGCGGCGCGCCGCCGGGCCAGCTCGCGGCGAGCCGGGTCAGCAGCTCGTCCGGATCGCCGATCCCGGCCGCACGCAACGTATCGAGCGACGACGCCATGCGAGCGGGGACAGTACTGAATCGCGCGCACGCGAACCAGCCGCCTTCCGGCGGCTCGGCATGCGGCGCGTGCGAATTCTCAGAGCGGCGTCGCCTCGTGCGCCGCGGACGCAGCCACGCGGACCTCGCGCCCTGCGGCGAGGCCCTCTCTCACCGCCCAGCGATCGAAATCCTGGAGGGCGCGCTCGGCGAGCTTCATCTTCTTCTCGCGCCCCCGCGTCCGGCCCGGAAGCGGCGGAAAGAGCCCGTAGTTGGCGTTCATCGGTTGAAATTCCTTGCGACCCGGCTGCGTCACGTACGCGAGAAGCGAGCCGAGCGCCGTCGTCGCCGGCGGCGTGACGAGCGGCGTCCCCGCGATCAGACGGGCCGCGTTGATGCCCGCGAGAAGTCCGGCGGCCGCCGACTCGACGTATCCCTCGACGCCGATGATCTGCCCAGCGAGAAACGTCGTCCGCGCGGCGCGCAGCTGGAGCGTCGGCATCAGGATCGCCGGCGAGTCGATGAACGTGTTGCGATGCAGGCTGCCGAGCCGCACGAACTCGGCGCCGGCGAGGCCCGGGATCATGCGGAACACCCGCCGTTGCTCCGGGTAGGTCATCTTCGTCTGGAAGCCGACCATGTTGAAGAGCCTCCCCTCGGCGTCGTCCTGCCGGAGCTGCACGACGGCGTACGGCCGCGTCCCCGTCCGCGGGTCCGTGAGGCCCACGGGCCGCATCGGGCCGAAGGCGAGCGTGTCGCGACCACGCCGCGCCATTTCCTCGATCGGCATGCAACCCTCGAAGTACACCGTGCGCTCGAACTGCTTCGCCGGCATCTTCTCCGCCGCGAGCACCGCATCGACGAAGGCGTAGTACTCCTCGCCGGTCATGGGGCAGTTGACGTAATCGTCGCCGCCCTTGCCGTAGCGCGACGCCTTGTACGCGACCGTCATGTCGATCGAGTCGAAGGTCACGATCGGCGCGATCGCGTCGTAGAAGTAGAGGTGGCGCTCGCCGAAGAGCCGCTCGAGCGCGCTCGAAAGGGCCGGCGAGGTCAGCGGCCCGGTCGCGACGATCGTGACGCCGCTCGGGATCTCTTCGAGCTCCGCACGGTGGAGCGCGATCTCCGGGTGCGCGGCGACCGCCTCCGTCACGCCGGTCGAGAAGCGCACGCGGTCGACCGCGAGCGCCGCCCCCGCCGGGACGGTCGTGCGGTCGGCGACGGCGAGGATCAGCGAGTCGAGGCGGCGCATCTCTTCTTTGAGGCAGCCGACGGCGGTTTCGAGCGAGGCGTTGCGGAACGAGTTCGAGCAGACCAGCTCGGCGAGGCCGTCGGTCTGGTGCGCTTCCGTACCGCGCACCGGGCGCATCTCGTAGAGATCGACGCCGATACCGCGGCGCGCGAGCTGCCACGCGGCCTCGCACCCGGCGAGCCCGCCCCCGATGATCGTCACGCGCGCCGACATGAGCCGCCCTGTCTACGACGCGGCGACGGCGAGCGCCAGCCTGGGCGTCATCGAACGCCTCCGGCGTCGCGAACGCCGCGGGCGCTGCGCACGAACCGGGTTAGCTGGCGACTTCGGTCGGCTCGCCGACGTTCTCGGAGAAGTCGCAGCCTTCCTTGAGGCAGCGGCGGACGGTGCCGGCGCGCTTGGTCGTCTTCTCGACCACGAACGGCGCCTGGCAGAGCGGGCACGGCATCGGGATCGGCCGGTCCCAGCTCGCAAAGGTACAGTCGGGGTAGCGGTTGCAGCTGTAGAAGATCTTGCCGCGACGCGAGCGCTTCTCGAGGATCTCGCCACGCTTGGCCTCGTCCTCGTTGCCGCCGCAATCGGGGCACGCGATCCCCAGCTTCGCCGGCTTGATCATCGGCATGATCGTCTTGCACTCGGGGTACCCGGAGCAACCGAGGAACTTGCCGAAGCGTCCAAAGCGCACGAGCATCGGCTTCCCGCACTTGTCGCACACCTCGTCGGTGGTTTCCTGCTTCGCGATGACGATGTCGCCGTTCTCGTCGCGCGTGAAGTTCTTGGTGCTCTTGCACTCGGGGTAGCTGCGGCAGGCGAGAAACTCACCGCGCCGGCCCCACTTGATGACCATGGTCTCGCCGCATGTGTCGCACTTGACGTCGGTCGGCCGCTCTTCGGCCTTCACGTTCCGCATCTCCGTGCCGGCCTTGTCGAGATCCTTGGAGAACGGCTCGTAGAAGCGCCGCATCACCTCGACCCAGTTGGCGGTGCCCTCCTCGACGGCGTCGAGGTTTTCTTCCATGCCGGAGGTGAACTCGACGTTCAGGATGTCGGGGAACGAGCCGACGAGGAGATCGGTGACGAGCATGCCGAGCTCGGTCGGGAAGAGCCGCTTCTGCGGATCCTCCTGGACGTACTCCTTGCCGAGGATCGTCTGCATGATCGACGCGTACGTCGACGGCCGGCCGATGCCGTTCTCCTCGAGCTCCTTGATGAGAGTCGCTTGCGAAAAGCGCGGCGGCGGCTGCGTGAAGTGCTGCTCGGGCTTGAGGTCTCCCTGGAGCGTCAGACGGTCGCCTTCCTTGAGATCCGGGAGCGTCTTGCCTTCGTCGTCGTCACCGGCGGCGTCGTCGACGCCTTCCGTGTAGACGCGCATGAAGCCGTCGAAGACCACGACCTGACCGGTCGCGCGGAAAATCGCGTCCCTGGCCGCAATGTCGATGGTCGTCGCTTTGAGGCGCGCCGGCTCCATCTGACAGGCGACGAAGCGGTTCCAGATGAGCGTGTAGAGCGCGAGCTCGTCCTTCTCGAGGTAGGCCGCGACGCGCTCGGGCGGGAACTCGATGCTGGTCGGCCGGATCGCCTCGTGGGCGTCCTGCGTGTTCTTCTTCGACTTGAAGGTGGGCGGCTTCTCGGGAACGTAATCGGCGCCATAACGGGTGCCGATGTATCCGCGCACGGCCTCGACCGCGTCGGGCGAGAGCCGGGTCGAGTCGGTGCGCATGTAGGTGATGAGACCGACCGCACCCTCGTCCCCGATCTCGACGCCCTCGTAGAGCTTCTGGGCGATGCCCATCGTGCGGCGCGGCTGGTAGCCGAGCTTGCGCGACGCTTCCTGCTGGAGCCGGGACGTAATGAAGGGCGGCGAGGGATTTCGCTTGCGATCGCTCTTCTCGACCTTGCTGACCACCCAGTCGGCACCCTTCAGGTGCTCGACGACGGCGGTCGCAGCGGCTTCGTTCTCGAGCCGGAACGTCTTGTGGTCGAGACGCTTGCCGGCGAGCTCGAACAGATTGGCGCTGACGGGCGGCGGCGTGTCGCCTTCGAGGACAGCGCCGATCGTCCAGTACTCCTCCTTCACGAAGGCGCGGATCGCGCGCTCCCGCTCGGTGATGAGTCGGACGGCAACCGATTGGACCCGGCCGGCGGAAAGACCGCGGCGCACCTTGTCCCAGAGGAGCGGGCTCAGCTGATAGCCGACCAGCCGATCGAGAACGCGGCGAGCCTGTTGCGCGTCGAACTTGGCACGGTCGAGCTTCAGCGGCTTCTTGATCGCCTCCTGGACCGCCTTCTTGGTGATCTCGTTGAAGAGGACGCGGTGGATGTTCTTCTTGTTGCCGAGACGCTCGGCGATGTGCCAGGCGATGGCCTCGCCTTCCCGATCGGGGTCGGGGGCCAAGTAGATGTTTTCCTTGTCCTTGGCCGCCTTCTTGAGCTCGTCGATGACCTTCGACTTCCCGTGGATCACGGCGTAGTCGGGCTTGAAGTCGTTCGCGATGTCGACCCCGAGCTTCGACTTCGGGAGGTCGACCACGTGACCGACCGAGGCCTTCACCGTGTAGTTCCGACCAAGGTATTTCCCCAGTGTTTTCGCCTTCGCAGGCGACTCGACGATGACGAGGTTCTTGGCCATGGCGCGTATCTGGGGTCGACCCCCCTTACTGTAAACCACCAACCCCGGCAAATCTGCCCGTCAGCTGATATTGCCGTCCGCCGACCTGCCGCAGCACCCCGGAAAGCTCGAGATCGAGCAACATTGCAAGAATTTCTCCCGCCTCGAGACCGAGCTGCCTGATCAAATCGTCGACAGACGCCGGCCCGTTCGCCAGCGCCGCCACCACGAGATCGGCCCGTCCGCCCTCGGGCGCGACATCGCTTCCCGTTCCGACCGCACCGCCCCGGCTCGTGCCGGCGCGTGACCGGAGCGCCGGCGCCACCTGCTCGAGCACGTCGCCGACGTCGCGGACCAGGGTGGCTCCGTCGCGGATCAATAGATGCGCGCCCGCCGACAGCGGCGAGTCGATGCGGCCGGGTACCGCGAAGACCTCACGACCGTACTCGTTGGCGAGCCGCGCCGTGATCAGCGAGCCGCTTCGTTCGGCGGCCTCGATCACGATCGTTCCCTGCGTCATGCCGGCGAGGATCCGGTTGCGCGCCGGGAAGTGGGGCGGGAGCGGGGCCGTGCCGACGGGATGCTCGGAGAGCAGCGTGCCCTCGGCGACGATCCGCGCCGCGAGCGCCGTGTGCTCGGCCGGATAGACGACGTCGATGCCTGACCCCAGCACGGCGACGGTGCGGCCGCGACCCGCGAGCGCACCCTCGTGGGCGGCGCCGTCGATGCCCCGGGCAAGCCCGCTCACGATGGCGATGCCGGCGTCGGCAAGCTCCGTCGCCAAGCGGCGCGCCGCATCGAGACCGTACGCGGTCGCGCGGCGGGCGCCGACGATCGCGATCGCCGGCCCTTCGAGGAGCGGCTCGCCCTTGGCGATCAGATAGAGCGGAGCGTCCCGGAGCTGGCGAAGGATCTCCGGATACTCGGCGTTCACGATGGTGACGAGCCGCGCGTCAGCCGCCGCGATGCGGTCGAGCTCGCGTGCGGCTTCGGCGCGTGCCGCCGCATCGTCGAGATGCCCGAGCAACCCCGCCGGCGCCCCCAGGGCCGCCAGCCGAGCGGCCGGCGTTTCACGGATCGCGTCGATCCGACCGCACGCTTCCACGAGCTTTCGCGCGAGGGCATGGCTCACGCCGGGCGCGGCGCGCAGCAACAGCCACTCGGTTCCGTCCCCTCCCCCCGCCATGCGATGCGAATTGTCGCAGAGCCCGAGAGGCCAGCAAAGACGCAAAGTAGAGGGTCACCGATACCTGGTGCGCACGGCCTCCATCTGCGTCCGCAACATCTCCGCCTCGACGCGCGCGCCCTCGACCGCTTCGCGCGCACGGTCGAGACGGCGTCGAAGCTCGACCGAGGCCTCGCTGTCGTCCCAGGCGTTCCGGCGCTGGATCTCGTCGGCGAGCGCGTTGTACTCGTCGACGCGCGCGTTGTGCACGTCGACGGCGGCGCGGTAGCGGCGGGTCGCGTCCTGGAGATCGCTCCCGAGGCTCGGCTTTTCGGTCGCCGCCACCCGCGGGAAGACGGGGGTCGCCTCGTCGTCGGGCTCGATGAGGTTCTCGGGCATTTCCGTGCGCCGCGGTCGCGGCATTTCGGTGCGGCGCGCGGGCGGCGCGGGACGACGCGTCGGCGCGGCGACTGGGCGTGCCGTCGGCTCCGGCCGCGGCAGCGCCGGCTCGGCCGTTCGAGTCGCGACGACCGGCGGTGGCGCGGGCACGGCGGCGGGTACCGGTGACGGGGGTGGCGGTGGAGGCGGCGGCGTCCGCGTCGGAGCCGGAACGCGCGTCACGGCCTCCGTCGGCTCCGGATCGGGTGGAGGCGGCGTGGCCGTCGCCTGGATCGCGTGGATCAGGTCTTCGAGGAGGTACGGCTCCTCGCGCGTCTGGAGCCACGCGAGGACGACCGTGACGGCGAGGAGCAGCACCGCGCTGATCGTCCAGGAGCGGAGCGAGTGCGCGGCCGGCGTGCGGCGCGGGCGCGGGCGCCGGCCCATGGCCTCGCCGAGATCGCGCAGTGACCCCGGATCGGTCTCGAGCGCATCGGCGAGAGGGCTGCCGCAGATGGCGCAGTACGTGAGCCCCGCGCGGTTGCTCTTCCCGCAGTGCGGGCACGTCGTCGGCTCACCCTCGTCGCCGAGCTTCCAGTCGTCACGCTCCTCCATACGGAGGCTCTTCCTCTACCCTCCCTGCCCCGCGGGCGCGACGCCCTCGGCCTTCTTCCGGACGCGCGCCATGAACTTCTCGCGTTCCACCACGAACCGCTCGTGCCGGCCGGTCGTGATCCGATCGACCGCGTCATGGCCTTCGACCTCGAAGACGCAGCGCCGCCGATCGATCTCGGCGAGCCGCACCCGCACGCGCACGGTCATGCCGATCGGCGTCGCCGCCTCGTGGGAAAACTGGAACCCGACGCCGACGCTCGTCTCGTGGGGCCCAAGGTGGTCCGCCATGAGCGCAGCGCACGTCGCCTCGACGAACGCGATCATGCGCGCGCTCGCGTACACGTCGGGAACGAGCGGCGAGACGAGCGTCGCGGAATCCGCCCGCGTGACGACGGCCGTCGCCTCGCGCACGAGTCCAACCGTCAACACGCCGGCACGCTCCGCACGAGCCGGTCGATCAGAGCGGGCTGGTGCAATGCGGGCACCGCTTCGCGGCGAGCGGGATGTTCATCGCGCACTGCGGGCACGGCTTCTCGGTCGGCGCCGCGGCGGGTGCCGGGGCTTCGCGCTTCAGCGTGTTCATCCCGCGGACGACGAAGAACAGCACGAGCGCGACGATCATGAAGTTGATGACGGTGTTCAGGAACATACCGTAGTTCAGCGTCGCGGCCCCCGCGTCCTTGGCCGCCTTCAGGCTCGGGTACTCGCCGCCCCCGAGCACGACAAAGAAGTTGGAGAAATCGACGCCGCCCAGCATCTTCCCGATCGGAGGCATCATCACGTCGTTCACGAGTGACGTCACGATGCCGCCGAACGCGCCGCCGATGATCACACCGATCGCCAGATCGACGGCGTTCCCCTTCAGTGCGAATTCCTTGAACTCCTTCAGCATGGCTCGCCCCCTCCCATGGTCAATGTGAAGCGCACCGCTGCGCCGCCTGTGCCTGGCAGCGCGTAGGGAGTCAAGTTGAAGTCGATCGGCTGAATGCGTGTACGGTGAGGCTCGCCGCGCGCCGTCGTGCGTGCTACCGATCGACTCGAGCGTGCAATGGGCCTCTTCGACGAATTCGCGAAGCAGGTGTTGGGAGCGGCGCAGTCGTTCGCGGAGACGAACGGCTCCAAATTGGGACAGAGCTTTCTCGAGCTCCTCCAGCAACGCGGCGGCCTCGATGGGCTCATCCGTCGCTTCCACGAGCAGGGGCTCGACGACGTGATCGCGTCGTGGATCTCGACGGGGCCGAACCAGCCGATCACGGCCGAGCAGCTGAGCCGGGTGCTCGACCCCGAGCAGCTGCGCGAGCTCGCGCGTCGGGCCGGCATCGCGTTCAGTCAGGTGCCGGAGGCGCTCGCCGCTTTGTTGCCGACCCTCGTCGATCGGTTGACGCCCGACGGCGAGGTTCCTGGGCCCTATCAGCTCCTCCGCATGGCCGTCGGGTTCCTTCGCGGCGAGCGGTCATAGGCGCTCGGTTGCACCCCCGGCGCGCACCGGGTAAGCGATCCGGGCTCGACGCAACTCCACGACCCTACGGAGGATTCCCTGCATGGCCCCGCAGTCCGACGACTTCCATCGCTTCACCGGCACCGCCGGGTACATCGCCTCCGCGCCGCTCGTGGATGCCGTCAATTGCGCCGTGGCTCTCGAACGTCCGCTGCTCATCAAGGGCGAGCCCGGTACCGGGAAAACGCTCCTCGCCCGCCATGTGGCGGAAGGGCTCGGGCTCCCGATGCTCTCGTGGCACATCAAGTCGACGTCGAAGGCCGCCGACGGGCTCTACGTCTACGACACCGTCCAGCGGTTGAACGACAGCCGGTTCGGCGGCGGCGACGTCTCGGACATCCGCCGCTACATCAAGATGGGCCCGCTCGGGGAGGCGTTCGCCGCGCCGAAGCGCCAGCTGCTCCTGATCGACGAGGTCGACAAGGCCGACCTCGAGTTCCCGAACGATCTCCTCCGCGAGCTCGACGAGATGCGCTTCACCGTCATCGAAACCGGCGACGAGATCGTCGCGAAGGAGCGGCCGGTCGTCGTCATCACCTCCAACAACGAGAAAGAGCTGCCCGACGCGTTCCTGCGCCGCTGCTTCTTCCACTACATCGAGTTCCCCGACGCCCCGCTGATGAAGCGCATCGTCGACGTGCACCACCCCAATCTCGACGCGACCCTGCTCGATCAGGTGCTCATCAAGTTCTACTGGCTCCGCGAGCAGACCGACCTCCGGAAGAAGCCGTCGACGTCGGAGCTCATCGACTGGATCTCCGCGCTGCTCCGCGCCGGCATCACGCAGGACCAGCTCGAAGCCCACATCCCGTTCGTCGGCGCGCTCCTCAAGAAGGAGCAGGACGCCGAGGCGCTCCAACGCTTCGATGCCAAGAGCGGCCGGTATCCCACCTCGTGGAAGGAGCTCGGCCCGCGCTACAATCAGTAGCGCGAGGCTCTCCGATGTTCCTCGACCTCTTTTATGGTCTTCGCGACGAGGGGGTTCCCGTCGCGATGCAGGAGTGGATGACGCTCCTCGAGGCCATGAAGCGCGGCATGCACGGGTCGAGCCTGCTCCGCTTCTATCACCTGGCGCGCGCGTGCCTCGTGAAGAGCGAGACGTTCTACGACGCCTACGACCGCGTGTTCGCGCGCGTCTTCAAGGGCGTCGAGGGCCAATTCGACGACGTCACGGACGAGATCCTGAAGTGGCTCGAGGATCCGAAGAACTTCCCGAACCTCTCGCCCGAGGAGCTGGCGGAGCTCGAACGCCTCACCTCCGACGAGCTCATGCGCCGCTTCCTCGAGACGCTCGCCGAGCAGGACGAGCGCCACGACGGCGGCGGCAAGTGGGTCGGCACCGGCGGCAAGTCACCGTATGGCCACGGCGGCCAGCACCCGACCGGCATCCGGGTGGGCGGTCCCGGCAAGAGCCGCATGGCGATGAAGGTCGCCGAGGACCGCAAATTCAAGGACTACCGCACCGACATCGCGCTCGACGTCCGGCAGATGCGGGTCGCGCTGAAGCGCCTCCGCCAGTTGACGCGCACCGGCCTCGCGACCGAGCTCGACCTCGACGAGACGATCGACGAGACCTGCAAGAACGCGGGCGAGATCGAGCTCGTCTTTCGCGCGCCGAAAAAGAACGACGTCCGGCTCGTGCTGCTGATGGACGTCGGCGGCACGATGGACCCGTACTACGAGCCGATGAGCCAGCTCCTGACCGCGCTCCACGACGAGCGCGGGCTCCGCGAGTTCCGACCGTACTACTTCCACAACTGCGTCTACGATCACGTCTACTCGCGCGCCCGCTTGACCCGCGCCGACGCCGTCCCGACCGGTGATCTGCTCCGCAGCCTCGACGAGCGCTGGAAGCTCCTGATCGTCGGCGACGCCGCCATGCACCCGTCGGAGCTGCTCGAAGGACACGGCGGCATCAACCCGCACAACACCTCCCCGACGCCGGGAATCACGTGGCTCCAGCGTCTGGCGGGCCACTTCGAGCGCGCGGTGTGGATCAACCCGGACGAGCGCGGGCTCTGGGATCACACGTACACGACGCGGCTCGTGCAGCGGTTGTTTCCGATGTTTCATCTCAGCGTCGACGGCCTTTCCTCCGCCGTGCAAGCCCTCGTCGGCGCGCGCGTGTAACGGCGTAGGCAGTTTCGTCATGGCCCGCGGCGACCTCCGCGTGAACGACCGCATCACGATCCCAGCGGCGGAGCTGGACCTCAGCTACGTACGCGCGAGCGGCCCCGGCGGCCAGAACGTGAACAAGGTCGCGTCGAAGGCGGTCGTGCGATTCGGCCTTCGCCACTCGACCGTGTTGCCGGACGACCTGAAGGCGCGCGCCCTCGCCCGCCTCGCGTCGAAGCTCACGCGCGACGGCGAGCTCATCGTCACGAACGGCACGACGCGCGATCAGACCCGCAATCGCGACGCCGCGCTCGCGCGGCTCGCGGCGATGCTCGCCGCGGCGGTCACGCGTCCGCGTGCGCGGAAAGCGACGAAACCGTCGGCGGGAGCGGTCGAGCGTCGGCTCGATCAGAAGCGCCGGCGCAGTGAAGCAAAGCGCTCGCGCCGTCCTACCGACGGCGACTAGCGGGCCGCGCCTGCTTCGCGCGCGGCTGCGCCGGCTTGCGGGCGCGCCGCCCACGCGACGGCAGCGTCGCCTCCACCCCGAGCCGCGGGTCGGCGGTGCGCGCCATCCGAACGAGCGCGGCCGCCGACTCCTCGAAGCTCGGCGCCGACTCCGGCAGGTAGAGCCACTTGCCGATCACGGGGTGGACGACGAGCTCGGGGAGCTCGGCTAGGAGCGTCGCATGGTGCTCCTTCTCGGTCGGCACGAGGAGACCGCGCCAGGGCGGACGCTTCTCGGCGAGCCCGAGCACGAGGAGGCCGTGCAGGTAGCACGTCACGCAGCCGAACATCGTCGACACGAGGAGCGTCGGCTCCTCGGTGAGGTCCTCGAGCAGCCCACCAAAGCGATGGCGGCGAAGCCGCGCGAAGGGGTCGTCGGAGAGCTCCGGGCCGAGGCGCACGCTCCCCTCTACCGGCGCCTCGCCCCCGGCTCAACGCCGCCAAAGAACTGACGATCGCCGAAACTCGGCGCACCTCGCCGTGACGACACGCCGTCAAACCGCGGCTTTGGCGTCCTGTGCGCCCCGGCACATTCGTTGCTTTGCGGTCCTCCATCAGCTGGGACGCGGGGCTCGGCACCGCCTGGAGAACCGAAGTGACGATCTCGCATGACGTCGTAGAGCGCGCTGCCCGGGTGGTCCTGGAGACCAATGCCTCGGTGAAAATCGTCGGCGCCAAACAATCGAACGAAACCGACGGCGCGTTCTCCGAGCTGATCGGAACCCTCAGTTTCGTCGGCAAGCTCGGCGGGACACTCGTGGTCTACTGCAAGTGGCAGCAGGCCGTGGAGCTCGCGGCCGGCATGCTCGGCGAGGTCGGCACGGAGCCCGACGCCGAGACCGTCCGCGATGCGATGGGCGAGATGGTCAACCAGATCGGCGGCACCATCAAGCGCAACATCGGCGCCGACGGCAACGAGATCATGCTGTCGCCGCCGGTCGTCGTCTCCGGCTCGCCGCTCTCCCACTGCGTGCGATCGAGTCAAAAGCCCGTGGCGGTCGACCTCGACCTCGGCCAGGGAACCTTCGGCGTTTGTCTGTGGCCCGCGTGACGAAATCGAAAGCATGAGGATGGCACGATGAGCACGGTATTGACGGTAGACGACAGCAAGGTGGTCCGCTCCATGGTGACCCGGCATCTCCAGCCCTACGGCTGCACGATCGTCGAGGCGACGAACGGCCAAGAGGGCGTCGACATGGCGCGGACCCACAAGCCCGACCTCGTGCTCCTCGACGTCACGATGCCCGTGATGGACGGCCGCCAGGCGCTCGGCGAGCTTCGCAAGGACGACGCGACCAAGGGCATCCCGGTGATCATGCTGACCGCCGAGAGCGGCCGCGACCTCGTCGTCGAGATCGCGAAGCTCGGCGTGCACGGCTACATCGTGAAGCCCTTCCAGCAGGACACGTTCGACAAGGAGGTCAGCAAGGTCCTCGGTGCGCCCGGTGCCAGCGCCGCAGCGCCCGCGGGTGCGACCGCCCTCGACCCGAAAGCGGTCCTGATCGTCGACGACAGCGAGAAAGTGCTCGCGATGGCGAAAGCCGCTCTCGAGCAGAGCATGACCGTGCTGACGGCGACGAGCGGCAAGGAAGCGATCGCGCAGTACGCCAAGGCGAAGCCCGGCGTCGTGGTGATCGACCTCGTCATGCCGGACATGGACGGCTTCGCGACCATCGCCGAGCTCCAGAAGCTCGGCAAGTCGAGCTGTGTCGCGCTCACCGTCCGCGGCGACGCGAGTCTGCACGAGAAGGCCAAGAAGGCCGGCTACACGGCGATCGTCGAGAAGCCGTTCCAGGCGGGCGAGCTGCTCGAGCACGTGACGCAGGCCGCGAGCGCCGGCGCCTCCCCGGACGACGTCCTGAAGGAGTTCGTCAGCGAGGACGGCGGGTGCCCGGTCTTCAGCCTGCCGCACCAGTCCTCGAAGATGCTGCTCAAGCTGCTCCCGATCTTCGGGAAGAAGCTGCGCTCGCTCGCCGAGGACGGCAACGACAAGCTGGTCGTCGACGTCGCGCAGCTCAGCGAGCTCACCTCCGAGCACGTCGCCGGGCTCGTCCGGTTGCTCACCGAGGCCGGGACGCTCGGCATCAAAACGGCCATCTGCGCGCCCGACGCGCTGGTCACCAAGCTGCGCCAGATCGCGGAGACGAAAGACGCCCCGTACGCGTCGACCCGCGACGGCGCCCGTCAGTGTCTCCAGTAGGCAACGGCTCCATGGAGGAAGGCATCATGCAGGAAGCTCTCGCCACCCCGCTCCGTCACGACGATCTCCAGGCGCGCGTCCGCAGCACCCTCGCCCGCCTCTCCCAGACCGGCGCGCTGCCGTCGCTGCCGGCGGCCGCAAGCGCCGCGCTGGCGCTCGCCCGCGACCCCGAGGCGGACGTCGACAAGCTCTGCCGCGTCATTCAGACCGACGTCGGCCTGTCCGCGCGCGTGCTGCGCGTTGCGAACTCGGCGGCGCTCGGCCGCCGCAATCCGGCCCGCAAGCTCCAGGAGGCCGTGATCACGGTCGGCCTCCGCAAGACCTGCGACATCATGGTGGCCGCGTGCGCGAAACGGCTCTACGAAGGCGCGACGGCGCGCGCCGAGGAGCTCTGGAACCACTCCCTCGCGGTCGCCGTCGCGGCGGAAGAGCTCGCGCGGACCACGCGGCGGGTCGAGGTGGGATCGGCGTTCCTGCCCGGCCTCTTCCACGACGTGGGGCGCGTCGCGTTCCTCCTCGCCGACTAGACGGCAGCGGAAGTGATCGAAGGGCTCGCCGCCGACGGCGACGGACCGAAGTCGTTCCTCGAGCGCGAGTGGTACGGCTTCGACCACGCCGAGGCAGGCGCGATCCTCGCCGAGGACTGGGGCCTCGCGCTCGAGCTCTGCGACGCCATCCGCTGGCACCACGAGCCGAGCGAGGCCGGCGCGGCGCGCGAGCTCGCGACGATTCTGAACGCCGCCGACGCCGTCGCATACAAGCTCGGCGCCGGCGCAACGCTGGAGCCGCCGGCCAGCGTCACGACCTCCCCCCTCGAGCTCTCGCCCGAGGACGAGGCCGCTCTGCTCGAGCGCGTGCAGGCCGCATGGGACGCCCAGCGCGACCTGCTCGGCTGACCCGATGATCCTGATCGTCGAAGACAATCCCGTGAACGCGGAGATGGTCCGGCTCTCGCTCGAGCGCGAGCGCTACGAAACCGTCCTCGCCCACGACGGCGAAGAAGCGCTGGCGCTGCTCGAACAGCACCCCGGCGTCGACCTCATCATCACCGACGTGATGATGCCGAACGTCGGCGGCCTCGAGATGCTGGAGCGCGTCCGCCAGCGTCCCGAGTGGAAGATGCTGCCGGTGGTCGTCGCGACGTCGCAGGCGAACCAGGCGACCGTCCGCCAGGCCGTGTCGCTGCACTGCAAGCACTTCATCGTGAAGCCGTTCACGGTGCAGCTGCTCCTCCAGACGGTGCGCGAGGCGCTCAATCAGCGAGGAGCGGTGCTCGAAGAGCGGACGCGCGTGCTCGGCCGCCTCGGGCTCGACGAGGAGGGCTACGACCAGCTCGCGCTCACCTTCGCGACCTTCGTCCACGCCCGTGTGACCTCGCTTCGTGAGCTCTGCGAACGCGAGGAGGCGGTGCCCGAGCCCGACCTGGCGATGCGCCGCGACCTGACGGCGCTCGAGGAGAGCGCGGCGCTCCTCGGCGCGGAGCGGCTCGCCAACTTTCTCGGAAGCCTCGGCCTCGCGACCGGGTCGCTGCCGGCCGACGCGCTCGGCGGCGCTTACAAGACGCTGCTCGCCGAGCTCGAGCTCGTCGCGGGCCTCCTCCCGGCGGTGAAGCGGAAGCGGCTCGTCGACGACAACCCGCTCGACGGCGAGGCCGGCGTCGAGGGGGTCGCCGCAGGCGACGCGGCGAGCGAGCCCTCGGCGACCTGACGAGCTACGGCGCGCGCTACTCGTAGCGTTGCGTCACGCGCGTCCGGCGACGAGGCTCGCCGGGCATGATCGCGACCGTCGTCACCTGCGCGCTGGTCGGCATCGACGCGCACCCCGTGCAGGTCGAGGTCGACCTGGCGACGGGGATCCCGCACACCCAGACCATCGGGCTCCCGGACTCGAGCGTCCGCGAAAGCAAGGATCGCGTGCGCGCGGCGCTCCGGAATGCCGGCTTCGAGATCCCACCCCGGCGCGTCACGGTGAATCTCGCGCCCGCGCATCTCCGGAAGCAAGGCGCCGCGTACGACCTGCCGATCGCGCTCGCCATGCTCGCTGCGAGCGGCCATCCCGTGAAGGACCACCTCGGCGGCGTCGTGGTCGCCGGCGAGCTGGCGCTCGACGGCAGCGTGCGGCCGATTCGCGGGGCGCTCGCGATCGCCGCCGCGGCGCGGGCCGCCGGATGCACGCGCATCGTCGTGCCGCGCGCGAATGCGGCGGAGGCGGCGCTCGTGGAGGACGTCACCGTCATCCCCACGAGCCATCTGAGCGAAGCCGTCGCGGTGCTGACCGGCGCCCAACCGGCCGAGCCGCATCCGCCGACGCCGCACGCCGTGGCCACCGCGCCGGCGGCCGACGTCGACCTCGCCGAGATCCGCGGACAGGAGTACGCGAAGCGCGCCGTCGAGGTCGCTGCCGCGGGCGGCCACAACCTGTTGCTCATCGGACCGCCCGGCGCCGGCAAGACGATGCTCGCGCGCCGTATCCCGACGCTGCTCCCCGCGCTCGGCTTCGCGGAGGCGCTCGCGGTGACGCGCATCCACAGCGCGGCCGGGCTGCTCGGCGAGAGCCCCATCCTCGCGACCCGGCCGTTTCGCGCGCCGCACCACACCGTGTCGTCCGCCGGGCTCTTCGGTGGAGGAAGCGCGAATCCGCGTCCCGGCGAGCTCGCGCTCGCGCACCACGGCGTGCTGTTCCTCGACGAGCTTCCCGAGTTCCGGCGCGACGTGCTGGAGGGGCTCCGGCAACCGCTCGAGGACCGCACGGTCACGATCGCGCGCGGCGCCTGGCGCGTCACGTATCCCGCGGCGTCGATGC
>DAIQBH010000006.1:0-62566 GCA_036781285.1 Thermodesulfobacteriota bacterium
GGTACGTACCGGCGCCGTGCCAGGCCATCCGGATGAAGAACGGTCCGTAGTTCCCATAGTCGGCCGGCCACCAATCCTGCGAGGTCGTCAGGACCTTCTCGATGTCCCGCTTGACGGCCTCGAGGTCGAGCTGCGCGAACGCCTCGGCGTAGTCGAAGTCTTTTCCCAGCGGGTTGGACTCGGTCGCGTGCTGCCGGAGCGGCGACAGGTCGAGTTGGTCGGGCCACCAGAACTGGTTCGTTCGCGGCGCATCGGCGGCGCCGACCGCAGCCGTCGGCATCGCCAGCAGCACCGCGAACACGACTCGCAACATGGTCGTCGTTTTCTGCATCGAGGTCTCCTTGAGAGGTGTCATGGGCGGAAGCGATCGCGATCGCCGAGCGTCGCGAAATCCCGGTACCCGAGAAAGAGCAGCGGGTGTCCACTCGCCGGACGGCGGACGCGATGGACGTGCGTGACGTCGAAGACGAACGGGACGTGGTCTCCGAGCGGGTGCTCGATCTCGTTCGCCAGCGTGAGCTCGAAGGCCGCGTCGGCGCCCTCGATCACGACGGTGTCGCGGAGGGTTTCCGACGTCCGGGTGTGAAAGCCCAGACGATCGGTCTTGCGGGTCCGCCGACCACTGACGTACCCGGCGCGGATGACGGACGCGCGACGGTCGAAGGGCAGGAAATGGAGCACCGCCTCGCGATGCTCACGGATGAGGTCGAGGCTGTGGTTCTTGCGGTCGATCGCCAGGAGGAAGCGGAACGGCTCTTTCGAGACCGGCGTCCACCACGCGATCGGCATCACGTTGGTCGCCACCGCGAGCAAGCCGAGATGCATGGGGTAGAAGCCCGAGAAGTAGCGGGCGCCGTGCGCCGTCATCCGGTGACTCGATGGCCCCGGCTGCCTACGTCGACGGCGACGAGGCGCTCGCAGAGGGACCAGAGCGCGGCGCGCTCCTCGGCGGTTTCCCGGGTGAAGGGCACGACATGGGTGCGCCGCGGCTCGCGATCGAGAAAGAAGCGCCCGGAGTAGTCGCGGCCGCGGGTACTCGCCGCCAGCCACACGATCGTATCGGCCCCCTCGGCCGGGGTGCGGAGGAAGGGCCGCGTCAGTCGATGGAAGCCGGGGAGCGAGGTGCGGACGCCGGGGGTGTCGGCCCATCCCGGATGCATGGCGTTGACGACGACGGCGCTGGAGGCGAGCTCCTCCGCGAAGAGCTCGGCCAGGACGACCTGCGCGCGCTTCGTTTCGGCATAGGCCCTGACGCCGTCGTAGGGGCGCGTGCGCCAATCGACGTCGCCGAGAGCGAGTCGCTGGGTGTACATGCCGCCCGAGGAGACCCAGATGACCCGGCCGTCGGCGGACGCCGCGAGCGCGTCGCGCAGCAGCCGGGTGAGGAGGAACGGACCGACGACGTGGGTGGCGAACGTGAGCTCGAGCCCGTCGGCCGTCTCGATGCGGGCGGCCGGCAGGAGGCCCGCGTTGTGGATGAGCACGTCCACCGGCGCCGCGCGCAGACGCGCCGCCGCCGATCGCACCGCCGCCAGCGACGAGACGTCGAGCACGTCGGCCGACACGCCGGGGTTGCCGGTCGCGGCACGCATCGCGGCGGCCGCGGCGTTCCCGCGCTCCGCGTTCCGGCAGAGCAGGACGACCGTCGCCCCGAGGCGGGCGAGCGCGAGCGCGGCCTCGTAGCCGAGGCCCGAGTTGCCGCCGGTCACGAGACAGCGCCGTCCCGTCAGATCGACGCGGAGATCGTCGGGATCGAAGGTCCACGCGTGGATGCGGAAGCCCGGGCGCGCGAAGGACAGCGCGATCGTTGGATCGACGATCGCACCGAGGGCGCGGCCGAGCAGGCGCTGCGCGTCGCGGGCGCGCTCGGTCACGAAGTCCGCGAGCCCGGTGCTCACGCCGAGGCTCGCGTGCGGACGGTCGCGAGCCCGCCGTCGACCCCGAGGATCTGCCCCGTCAGCCAGCTCTGGGCCGGATCGAGCAACCAGGCGAGCGCCGAGGCCACCTCCTCGGGTTCCCCCACGCGCCCGAGGGGGTGCATGGCGCTCGAGGTCTTGAGCGCGGCCGCGCTGGCCGTGAGGCGCGCCGTGAGCGGCGTGCGCACCAGGCCCGGGGCGACACAGTTCACGCGAATGCCGTGGGAGGCATACGATGCCGCGGCCGCGAGCATCAGCCCCGTGACTCCGGCTTTGGCGGCGGCGATGGCCTCGTGGTTCGCGAGGCCGACGCGCGCGGCGGCGGAGGACACCAAGGCGATCGACCCTCCGTGACCCATCATCGCGCGCGCCGCGGCGCGCACCGTCGCGAAGGCGGAGGTCAGATTGGTTGCGAGCACGGCATTCCATTCTTCCAGCGTCGTGAGATGCGCCGGCTTCAGCAGCAGCGAGCCGACGCAATTGGCGACGCCGTCGATGCCCCCGTGGCGCTCCACCCCGACCTGCACGCACCGCTCCACGGCCGCGAGGTCGGTCGCCTCGAAGCGCTGCGGGGTCGCGCCGGTCTCCGCGGCGAGCGCCGCGAGACGATCGCCGTCACGGCCCGCGATGACGAGCCGCGCCCCGCTCGCGGCGAGCCGGCGCGCGAGCGCGGAGCCGATCCCGCCCGTGGCGCCGAGAATGACGTAGCTCGGAGGCGACTGGCTCATGCCGTCATCGGCTCCGCAGCGATTCGATCGCGAGCGCGCGGATGCCGTGGTCGGTGGCGAGCACCCCGCGCACCGCCGTCGTGACCATGTCGGCGCCGTGCTTGGCGACGCCCCGCATCCGCATGCACATGTGCTCGCCCTGCACGACCGCGGCCGCCCCTCGCGCGCCCGCCTCCGCCATCAACGCGTCGGCGATTTCTGCGCAGAGCCGCTCCTGGATCTGCGGCCGGCGCGCGTAGTCGTCGACCATGCGGGCGATCTTGCTGAGCCCCACCACCTCGCCGTTCCCGGGCAGATAGGCGACGTGGGCGCGACCGGTGAAGGGCAGCAGGTGGTGCTCGCACATGCTGAAGATCTCGATGTCGCGCACCATCACGAGGTCGTCGGCTCCGCCCTCATGGGCAAAGGTCCGTGTCAGGTGCCGCATCGGGTTTTCGTGGAGCCCGGAAAAGATCTCGCGGTAGGCGCGCGCCACGCGTTGCGGCGTGTCGGCGAGACCGTCGCGGTCGGGATCCTCGCCGAGCCCGAGGAGCAGCTCCCGTACGGCATGCGCGATCCGCGCCTCGTCGAATGGGCGGCGCTGCGGGCCGGGGGCTCCGGCGCGGATGTCCTCGAGCTTGGTGGCGACGTTCATCGATGGCGTCATCGTCATCCTCGTGTCTGGCGTCGTTCGAGCGTGGTGGGGATCCAGTCGGGGTGGTGGCTCTTCGTCGATCCGCGACGAGCCACCACCGAGCTCTCGCGTGGCTGGGACTCAGGCAGGACCGACGTCCACCCCCCACCGCTCCTGGATGCGGCGCAGGTTGACGACCTGGTAGAGTGCCGCCGACCCCACGGCGACGTAGGCGAGCCGAGTGAATGCCCCGGCGTCTCCGCCGAGAAGCCCCGCGATGGGGTTGAGTCCGAGGAGGCCGACGAGGCCCCAGTTGATCCCGCCGATCACGACCAGAACCGCGGCGCTGACATCGAGTGTTCTCACGAGCGATCTCCCTTCGTTCTGAAAACGTTCAAAACGTTCACATGGACATGGATACGCGTGAGGACTGGTTCTGTCAATGCCGGCGCTTCCCCCGGGGGGAGGCCGCATTTCCGCCGTTATTCATGGGCTTGTGTAACGGACTTCGGTGCCCTAGAAGGCCGTCGATGCCGAGGCCGCCAAAACATCCAAAACGGCCGGCAAAGGCCAGCCAGGATTTCCTCTCGACCCAGGCCTTGGCCCGGGCGGTCGGCGTGAGCGAATCGTCGATCAAGCGCTGGGTCGACGACGGCACCATCCGTTCGACGCGCACCGTCGGCGGGCATCGTCGCATTCGACGGACCGACGCGGTCCGCTTCGTGCGGGCCACGCGTGCGACGGTGGTCGTCCCGCAGATCCTCGGACTCGCCGGTCCCGTCGACCCGAAGTCCATGACGGTCGCCGGCGCCGGCGACGTGCTCACGGATCTCCTGATGCGGGGGGCGGAGCACGAGGCGCGTGCGGTGCTCGAGAGTCTCTATCTGGCGGGAGAGTCTTTCGCGGCGATCCTCGACGGTCCGTTCCGGAGCGCGCTCGACCATATCGGTGCGATCTGGTGCCACGACCGCACCGGCATCCTCCTCGAGCATCGCGCGGTGCAGATCTGCGTGCGCGCGCTGAGCCAGCTGAGCACGCTGCTGCCGGCGTCTGCCGTCGCCCCTGCGGCCGTCGGGAGCGCGGTGGCCGGCGATCCCTACCTCCTGCCGTCGATGGCGGCGGCACTGGTACTCGCCGGCGAGGGATTCGACGCCGTCAATCTCGGCGCCGACCTCCCCGCGACGAGCCTCGCCGAGGCCATGACGCGGCTCGATGCCCGGCTCGTCTGGGTGAGCGTGAGCACCGCGACCGACGGACCCGCGCTCGGGCGGGAGCTCGCGTCCCTCGTCGAGGCGGCGGCGGCGCGGTCCACGCACGTCGTGGTCGGAGGACGCGCGGCGACGAAGGTGCCGCTGAACGCCGCGGCAAATCTCTTCGTCGGAAGCTCCATGGGCGAGCTCGCCGCGTTCGCTCGCGGACTCCTCGCGAACGGCTAGCGCACCTGTCGCATACCCCCGCGGAAGTACGTCGTCTCGCAGTCATCCTCTCGCGCGTCTTCGCGCTGTTCCTTGCATCATGAGCCCGACGTCCACCGGCGTCCGCCCCTGAGCGATGGGCGCGGCGCCGCGGTGTCTCGCGAAGAGCCCCTCGATCAGGCGCCGAAGAGCATTCCGGCACGCCATCTTCGTGGCAGTACGGCCACCAACTGCCCTGACTATCCCTGTCCGCGCAGGGTATCAGGGGACTGCGTGTCGCGTGCGACGTCACATAAACCAGAGGCATGCAGAGTGACGCAGACAAACGCCACAGGCACGAGGTCCTCGTCGTCGAAGATGATCGCGATTTTCGGGATGCTCTCCAGATGCTCCTCACGGTCCATGGGCTGGAAGTTTTCTGCGCCATGGACGGACAGGAGGCATTGGACATCCTGCATCGCGGGCTCCATCCCTGCGTGATCCTCCTCGACATGATGATGCCCCGGATGTCGGGGGCCGAGTTCCGAATCGCGCAACAGCACGACCCGGAGCTGGAGACGATTCCCGTTGTCATCCTATCCGCGAGCGCCAACCGTGAGGAGGCGCAGTCGATGGGGATTTCCGAGTTCATGAAGAAGCCGATCGACGTCGATCAGTTGGTCGAGACCGTCTCCCGCCATTGCACACCGGCGTAAGAGAGGCCCGGCGCGGCCTGCCTATTTACGCCCCAACGCCTGATCAACCACACGCTTGAGCGTCTCCACGCCTGGGTAATAGCGATCACGATGAGGCCGCTTCGGAGGGCCGCGTTCGCCGGCGGCGCCGGATCCCGAGAGCGGCTCGTCGCGGTAGTCACTAAGTGCAGCATCCCCGGTAGCTTCGGTTCACGCCGGCATCGTGCACGCAACGCCACGGCAAGGAGGGTCGTGGGCGCCAGCGCAACGCGCCGCAGTCGTCGAGACGCCCGATCCAACCGCAAGCCTCGCCCGAGCCGTCACGAATCTTCGTTGACACCGCTCTCTACCGGTTCCTACAGTCGAAGGGCGTCGAGGCCCAGGTCAGACGCATCGCAGCACCAAATCGAAACGCACCAAATCGAAACCGCAGGAGGGGTGAATCATGACCAGGTTCGCATTGATCGTTGCCGTGCTTCTTCTGAGTCAAGCAAGCGCGGTGTCGGCACAGACGGCGTGTCCGACCGACGGGTCGTGCCCCACGGATGTGGGTGCCTGTCTGGCGGAGTCGTGCCCGTGTGACCGCCCCGGGAACGCTTGGAAGAACCACGGCCAGTACGTGAAGTGCGTCGTCCATCTTCGGAACGACCTTCGCAATGCCGGCTGTCTGGATGCGGAAGCCAAGCGCACCATCGCGAGCTGCGCGGCGCGTTCGACGTGCGGCAAGGAGGGCGCTGTGTTGTGCTGCACGTACGACACGAGCGCGACCTGCAGTGACGCGACGCCGGGTAACACGATCGCAGAGGGTGTCTGCAGCAGCGACGGCACGACCGCGTGCGATACAGCCACCGACTGCATTACGGTCGTCAAGGGTCCGAAGGTCGTCCGTGGCGGCGAAGAGGCGTGTGTGGCGAGGGGCGGCACGCCCATCGGCACCGGCAGCGTTTGCGGCGGTTGCCCGGAAGTGCCGCCGGCACCCTGAAGGACGCACATAGACCTCGAAGGGGCAGAGCCGTCGCGGCCTGCCCCTCCGACAACGCGCTCAGAAGGAGATTTCCAATGTTCCGCTATCTCACGACACTCGCCGTTCATGCCGCAGTTGCCTTGGCGATCGGAGCCTCTCCGAGCTTTGCGGCCGCCGACCCGAACCTCGTCTGCCACAAAACCGTCGTGAAGCAGCTCGAGAAGTTCAAGAAGACGCACCTCAAGGTCTACCGGAACTGCATCGACAAGCTGAATCGGAATCTCATTCCGGGCCCATGCCTCGACGCGAAATCAGCGCTCAAGCTATCGGCCACCCAAATCAAAGTCGCCGGGGCGATCGCCAAGAAGTGCAACCCGACCATCCTCGCGACACTCGGCTATCGGTCTGATTGCCAGTACGGCGCCTCGACGGCGGGCGTCGGCGGCACGTGCTTCGCGCTGCCCGCAAGCACGGCAACCGAGTTTGCCAACTGCATGATGTGCTGGAAGGGCGCCGAGTTCTCCCGCTACGTCGGGACGCTGTACGCATCGCACGCGACGGAGACTTGTGGCGTCGCGCTCGACGACACCTCGGCCACCTGCTCTGCGGTCGGCTGCACGAGCCCGCTGCCGACGCAGCGCAACCTCGGGGACACCGGCGAGAACGACTGTCAGCGGATGATGTCCAAGGCTGCGCTCAACTATCTTCTGAAGCGGGAGAAGATTCTCGACAAGTGCATGTTGCTTGGGAACAGCTACGCAACCTGCCTCGCCGACGTGAAGGTCGACCTCCAACTTCAGAAGGCCGAGATCCAGAAGCAGACGCTCATCAACAAGTTCTGCAACAACTTCACACCCGTCGCCGATCCGCCTTTTTGTTGCCGCACCGGCGGCCCGATGCAGCAGTGCGTCGCCGCCGCGACTCGCCAGGAGTGTCTCGACTTGGGTGGGACACACAGCGTCGCGGAAGATCGCGTCTGCGACATGGGCTCGTGCGCGAACATTCCGGGTCCCGGCAAATCCCTCACCTGGTGGGAGCATTGCCCCAACAACGACCCTTGTCCCGGACCGACGCTCGGCGACATCGACGGCGTGATCCAGTGTGTGGACGACGTGGCCGACGGCGTGGTGAGCAATCTCCTCTGCTTGCAGTTTCCGAACGGCGCGGCGTGCGCGACACCTGCGCCGATGGCGACGCCGACCGCGACGCCGACCCCGTAATCAGTCGCGAACGGGCGGATCAGGCGGGAGCTGCTCACTCCCGCCTGATCCACGTCGTCGGGTGAGATGGCGTCGCTACGGCGCGCTCACTGGAACGGAAGCTCCGGGGCTTGGAGGCGCACGAGCTCGTCGAACATGGCTCGACAGGCGGCGGCGTTGGGCGGGCTCGCGGGGTCGTTGGTGAGAGCTTCGAGCGCATAGGTGCGATCACCCTTCAGGGCCGCCTCGACGATCAGCTCTTGGAGCGGGATCTGCGTCGCGATGTGACTCGCGATCGGCTCGGCAATCGGCGGCATGGCGTCGGGATGGATGCCGGCGCCGTCGACCTCGGCTCCGACCTCGACGATGGCTCCTGCGGCGACGTTTGGAACGTAGCCTCGGTTGGGGACGTTCACCGCCAGGAGCCGCTTGCGGCGACCCGTCCACATCGCGGCGATGATCGGGATCACTTCTTCCAGACTGTGCCCGATCTTTTGGGTCGGCAACGGCAGGCGTGTGTTGGCGATGCGCAGCGTCAGTTTCTCGATCGCCTTGTCGATGCGTTCGAACTGCTCGACGTACGGCGGGTGAAAGCCGATCTCGTGGGCGAACGGCAAGTACTCGCCAATGTGACTGTCGACCGAGCAGGGAATGAGCCCGTAGGTGCGCACCATGTGCGCCACCACTGGCGCGTAGAGCTGATCCGCGAGCATCGCGAGCACGGGACGGCGGGCGACGGCGCGGGCCAAGCGCGTCAGCGTCGGCCCGAAGTCGAATACCTTGCGAGCGAACAGCGCACGCACCCGCGGCATCAAGTCCTCTCCCGTACGCTTGTGGCGGAGCTCGGTGAAGAACGTGAAATGATTGATGCCGGATGCGCGGGCATCGATGTCGCGCGCGCGGATGCCGAGCAGTCGCCCCAAGCGCACCACGCCGATCGGCATCTCGTGGCACATGCCGACGTTGCGCAGCGTGGTGGCGCGGTTGATCGCCAGCGTCACGCGACTCATCGGATTCGAGAGGTTGATGAAGAACGCGCCAGGGCAATAGCGGGCGACGCTCGCGCAGATGCCGAGCGTGGTCTTGATGCTGCGCAGAGAGTGAAAGACGGCGCCGGGGCCTCCGTTCTCGCCGTTCACTTGGGTGGCCCCGTACCGGCGCGGGATCTCGTAGTCTTGGCGCCAGTAGCGAAACCGGCCGATCTCGGCGCTGCTGATGCAGAAATCGGCCCCTTCGAGTGCACGCGCCGGATCGGTGGTCGCCTCCAGCGTAATGGGGAGGCCACAGCCCGTGTTGAGCCTGGCGGCGAATCGATGGGCGCGCTCCAGGCGGTCGGGGTTGATGTCGTGCAGGACGAGTCGACTGCCGGCCAGTGCCGGCGTGTGAATGACGTCGTTTGCCATCGTCGGGCCGAACGAGAGCCCGCCGGCGCCGATCAAGGTGATGTGTGGTCCCGCCACGTCCCGGCTCTGCCAGAAGTCGCGACCGGGGACTAGCCCGTCCGGTAGTTACGGAAGCAGGTCACGGGACGACCAGCAGGGTCTCGGACTGGTTCAAGGCGCCCGGGCCGGGGAACCCGGCCGAAGCATTGATCGCCCCCGAGTTCCCCGGCACGCAGTAGGTGGAGGCTACCGTGCGATGGGGGAAGCCCGCGGCGCCCGTTCGCACGATACCGCTGTTCACGAAGCACGCCCGATGCTTGAAGACGCAGGTCTCCGCGGGCTGGCAGAACGGACATGCGCTCCCTCCGCAGTCGGCGTCTGCGAGGCATGCCCTGTACGTCGTGGTCGAGCAGTAACCCAGGACGGGGCCGGACGTGCAGATGCCCTCCTGAGTCGAATCCATGTCCGACGGGTCTTCGCGACAATCGCCATCGTGGCAGAAGCCACCGGTGCAGTCGGCGTCGACGCTGCACAACGCGCCGTCGGACACACCGCCGACGCACGCCGGCGTACAGTCATTGGGACGCACTTGGTCGGCGCAGAAACACTGATGCGAACACGTCCCACCTGGGCACTCCGAAGCGACCGTGCAATCGCGGCCTCCGCTCGCCCCTCCGACGCACGTCTTCGTGTTGAAGCCCGGTTGCGTACACGCCACTCCAGGGGACAGCGAGTACGAGTTGGTACCAATGGGGTCGTTGTTGACGTCGAGGCCCCCACTCGGGCTCGTGATGAGATTCGAGCTCGGCGGACAGTCCATGCTCGTTACGCCGAAAAAAGGGAGGGGACCGCCGAACGGAGCCGTCCGCCGGCACGTCTTACCGGCACGGGGACCGTCACTACAGATCGCTTGGGTCACGCACGGACCATCACCCGGATCACAGTCGCCGTCGACGGCGCAGGGCTCCTTGTCGACGGCACAGAACCCGCCGCATACGGGACACGGCTTTTGCTGCGTGAGCGGCTGCACCACGACGGCACTCTGGCGTACCTTGAGCTCGCCGGCGCCGGTCAGGATGTTGACGGTCCCGACCACGTCCTCACTCAGCGTGCTGACGTTGCAGACCGCAATTCCGCCGGCGACCTGGGCAACGGGAGAACGCGCCAACCGGGTCTCGCAGAAGTCGCCGGGACCGTCGCAGACCGGATCGCTTGGATCGTTCACGGCGCATTTCTTGTTCGGGTCGAGATGGCAATGCGGACCGGTCGCTGTCCGCTCCTTCCGGCACGTGCCCTGCCCGAGACCGGCACAGATCGAATCAGAGGTAGTGCCGGAAGCGGCCGCTGCATCCACACCACAGGGCGAATGCGGTGCGAGCGAGCAGCTCGGGCCGGCGATGCAAAGACCGGTCACGTCGCAATCGTAGAGGTCGACGATGTACCCACTGTCCTGCACGACGTCGCCATCCGAGCTCAGTCCCGTCCAACCGTTGTCGGTATCGGCCTCGGCATCGCTCAGGACGACCATGCGCGGCTTGGTCTTGCAGAGGCACGCAAAGAATCCGTCCGGGATCTCCGCGGTTCCGCACTGGCCAGGACACGCGGAATCGTCGGGACCATCACATTCCTCGTTCAGCTGGTTGACGATGTTGTCGCCGCACAGCCCGCCTCGGGCTGCGTATTCGTAGTCGATGAGGTCGGCGGGGAGGGTGATCTCGGGCGTATCGATGAGGATCTCTTGCGCATCGATCAAGCAGGTCGCCGCCGCGCCAGGGCTCACTTGATCGGGCGTGCACACCTTGAGATCGGTGATTTGTTGCGCCGAGCACTTCTTTCCGATGCCGGCGGTGAGCTTGGCTTCGCACTTTCCGATCGCGTCCATCGTTTTCTGGTCGGTCGTCGCGCAGAGATCCGGGCTCACGGTGCTCTTGCCCTTGATGACGGCGTCGCGGCACTTGCCGACGCTCTTCAACAGGCAAATCGACATGCGGCGGCTCTGCTTTGCGACTTCGGCCTGGCACTTGTGGTCGTCGCCGAGCGGGGGCACGAGCGTCCCATCGTACTCGAGCGCGAGGACGGTGGTCAGGAACGAGTCGTGACTTGCCTTGATGCAGTCGTGGAGATCGGCCGGCGTGAAATCATCCCCTGGGTTCGCGTCACCGCACGGACCGGGGAACCCGATAAGCCGAAGCTCACTCGGGGTGATCGAGCATGACTTCGTCAACGCATCCGCGAGCTTGCTCTCGAGCTTGTTCACCGCGCCCGGGTCGGGCGTCGCGCAGCTCACGTCCTTGAGATTCGCGTCTCTGCACTTTTGTTCCAGTTTGAGCCGTGCAGCGAGGTACTTCTGGGCTGCTTTCGGGGCGGCGAGCGCGCACTTCACACGGCGCTCGAGGGCGTGCGCGGACGAGGCCGCACACGCGACGGCCAGCATTCCGGCAACGAGAATCGACGCTCGGGTTCTGCCGATCGTCATGAGGGACCTCGTCTTTCGACCAAGGAGTGGATTGCAAAGGGCATGAGTCGTCGGCTCCGGCTGCCTCCGCGAGGATGCAGCGTGCGGCGACGCTAGCAGAGGTCGAGGCGACGAGGGAAAGAATGTTGGCGGCTTAGTCCGGGTCAGGACGCCATCCGGACGAGAAGCGCGCGTCTTGGGCGTGTCGACATAACGTTCGCTATAGTCCGTTCGGACGTGAAGGAAGCGCTCGCCACGGTGAACGTGCAGCGCAGGTCAACTGCAACGCGTCGCCGTCGTGCTTCCGCGTCGCCATCAGCACCATCGTCTCGATCCCGATCTTGCCGGGCGGCGACCCGGCAGACCATCCTCGATGGCATCCGACTCGAATAGCGCCGAGCACCGAACCCGAAGGAGGGCGCGCGCGCCGTCCCTGGAGCGACTGCGATCCATTCGTCCCGCAGGAGCACGGCAGCACCATGCATGCCGCGATCCCTGGCAGCCGTTGGAGATCTTCGAGGCCACCACCCGCATTGCGACGACCCGGCGCGACGGCACCAAATCTGATCTGCGGGCGTGGCGTAGGGCAGCCAAGCGTTCCAGGAATTCGTGCGCGGGGTGAAGATCGGGTGGCGTGCCGTCATGCCACCGCGAGCGGAGCGTACACACGACGCGGCCATCGGCGAGTCGCGACGATCGCTCTTGCGCGAGCGGAGGGCGCAAAAGGTAGTGGCAGACGTTCGAGCCCACCACGGTCGTCGGCCGCGACGTCGCGCGCGGCGTGATCCTGCGGCGATCGAGCCGCCACGAAAAATTGAACGCGAAATTGAACGCATGGAGCGGCCGCGCGCCTTGTACCCCGCGCTCCGCGGCCCCTAGGGTGTCCGCTCACCGAGGGCGATGAAACGCCCACAACCACTGCCGCACCCCACTGCCGCATAGAAGGAGTTCTTCATGTCGTTGCACCGAGTGTCTTCGCTGTTGGCCGGTCTTCTCGGATCGTTGGTGGTGGCGGGCTCGGCCAGCGCAGCCGGTGCCGACAAAGTCACGATCTGCCACTTTCCGCCCGGCAATCCCGGAAACTTCCAGACCATCACGATCGCGCCGTCGGCGCTGCCCGCCCATCTCGGCCATCACGACTTCGGCGGGCCGTGCGAGAACGACTGCACGCTCCTCGGCTCCGTCTGCGACGACGGGAACTCCTGCACCGTCGATACCTGCAATGCCGATGGAACGTGCGCGCACTCGGCGCCGACCGACTGTAACGATGGCAATCCCTGCACCGCCGACTCGTGCGATCCCGACACGGGCGCGTGCGTGACGACGCCCGTGTCCACCAGCACGACGTGCGACGACGGCAATGCGTGCACCGGCCCTCTCGACAATTGCGACAGCAGCGGGGAGTGTCACGGGGCGCCGATCGCGGGCTGCTGCACCACCAACGCCGCGTGCAACGATCAGAATCCGTGCACCAACGATACGTGCAATCTCGGCACGCACACGTGCACGAACAGCACGAAGACGTGCACCCCGTCGGACCTCTGTCACCAGGCCTCCTGCGCCCCCGACGACGGCACGTGCGTCGAAGCCCCGATCGAGTGCGACGCCGGCGACGTATGCTCGGAGGGAACGTGTGTCCCCCTGGAAACGAGACTGGTCGATCTGACCGTCGGAACGACTTACAGCGGCGCAGCGTCGTTCCCAGCCGACTCTCGCCAGCAGATCACCATTCCGCCGGGTGGGGCTTGGATTACGAAATTGGAAGTCGGTCATGCTACCGGTGTGGGCGCCTTGACCATCCGAGACAACGCGAGTGGAATCGGTGTCCTGGGAGCACCGATTGCCGGATTGAGTGAAACCGATCCGGGCGTGCTCGTCACACCCTCCGTGGTGAGTGTCGGTGGAGCCGGCTCATCTCCGGCGTCGTCCAATGTCCGGCGAGTCGAATACCCGACGCCGATCTTCTTGGCGGCTGGGACATATCAAGTCTCGATGGCCGTTTCGAGCACTGCCAGCAATGCCCTTTGGGCCTACACCCACGCTGGCGCTGAACCATCTGTTCCGCCTGGCTACGTCTTCTGGATCGTGGTGGCTGGGTACGCGCCCTAGATGGCGACGTTCGTTCTCGTCCATGGTGCGTTCGGGAGCCCGGCCGAGCTGGCGCCGGTGATTCCCGAGCTGGAGGCGCGCGGGCACCGCGCGGTCGCCGTCGACCTGCCGTGCACGGACCCGACGGCAACGCTCGACGACTACGCCCGGACGGTGGCCGAGGCGATGGCCGGGATCACCGGGCTGGTCGTGGTCGTCGGCCATTCGGCCGGTGGTGCCACGATCTCGCTCGTGCCCGGCCGGACCCGCGTCGACCGCTTGGTCTACGTGACGGCGGTCGTTCCCGAGCCGGGGCGCTCGATCGCCGACGTCGTCGGCGCTGACGTTCGCGACACGATGCTGTCGGTCTCACGCGACGACGGCAACGGCTGCCGGTCGTTCGACTTCGAGCTGCTGGCCTCGCTGGCGCCGCCGGAGGAGCGGGATGCCTATCTGACCTTCCTCACGACCACGCAGCGCGCCCAGGGCTGGGGAGCGATCGAACAGCCCTGGCCCGGCCGATCCCTTCCCGACGTGCCCCGTGCCTATGTCCTCTGCACGGAGGACAAGATCATACCGCCGGCGAAACAGCGCGCGATGGCGGCGCGCCTCGGCGTGGAGCCGATCGAGATCGCCTCCGAGCATGCGGTCTTCACGTTCCAGCCTCACGCGCTCGCGGCGGTGTTGGCGGCGGAGTGCCGATCGACGTGAGCTCCCGGGAGTCGGAAGCTCGAGCAGTGCCGCCAGATCCGCTCTCGCCGACGACAGGAGCGAGCGGGGCGATGCGGGTCCGCTCGACCCCGGAAATCCGGTCCTGCTAGAGACCTGCCGCGTGAGCCGAGGATCGCGGTGAGGCGTGGCGGGGCGCCAGGCTAGGAGTCCGCGAGCCTTCTCCGTGCCCTCTCATGTTCGTCGACGCGCGCACTGTTCCCGACGGTTCCCGCGTCGAGGCCGACGTCTGCATCATCGGCGCCGGGGCCGCGGGGATCACGGTCGCCCGCGCGCTGCGCGCGGGGCCGTGGCGCGTGGCGCTCCTCGAGTCCGGAGGATTCTCGCCGGACGCGGTGACGCAGTCGCTCTCCGCCGGATCGGCGCCGGATCAGCCGTACTTCCCGCTCGACGAGTCACGAACGCGCTGCTTCGGGGGCACCACGCATCAGTGGACCGGCGAATGCCGTCCGCTCGAGGCTCTCGACTTCGAGGAACGTGACTGGGTTCCGGGGAGCGGCTGGCCGTTCCGTTTCGTCGACCTTCTGCCGTTCTACCAGCGCGCGCAGTCGCTGTGTGAGCTCGGTCCCTTCACGTACGACGCCGCCGATTGGCCGGGGATGAGTGCGCGGCTCCTCGCGCTCGACGACGAGCGGGTGCTCACGCGGACGCTGCACTACAGCCCCCCGACGCGCTTCGGCCGGACGTACCGCGCCGAGATCGGACGCGCGGGGACCGTCGTCGCGTACCTCGGAGCGAACGTGGTGCAGCTCGAGACGCCTGCGCCGCCCACGCGCGTGACCGGGGTGAGGGTCGCGACCCTTTCGGGCAGCGCCTTCCGAGTCGCGGCGCGCCTCGTCGTGCTTGCCGCGGGTGGCATCGAGAACGCGCGCCTCCTTCTCATGTCGAACGAGGTGCAGGCTGCCGGCCTCGGCAACGACCACGACGTGGTCGGCCGCTACTTCATGGAGCATCTGTATCTGGACCGCGCGGCGACGATCGAAGCGCCGCAAGGGCGCATCGACGAGCTCTACACCTTCGGGCACCGGGTCGCGCGGCGGCGCGTGCGGGGCATCCTGGCGCTCGCCCCGCAGATCCAACGGCGCGAACGGCTGACGAACGTCTGCGCCGTCGTCGACGAGGATCCGCCGCGCTTCGCTCCTCCGTCATGGGGCTCGCTGCTCGACGCCCTCCGCGACGGTCGGGTGATCGAGCGCGCCCGGACGTTCGTCCGGAACTCGACCGAGCGGCGCGCCCGCGGCGCTCGCCGAGATCGGTCCACCGATCTCCACCTGGTGAAGCACGTCATGGAACAGGCCCCCAATCCCGAGAGCCGCGTCGTGCTCGGTCCCGACACGGACCGTCTCGGCTGTCCTCGGGTCATCCTCCGGTGGCGCCTCGGCGCCCTCGACAAGCACACGGCGCATCGCGCGCACGAGATCCTCGCCGAGGAGCTCGAACGGAACGGGATCGGACGCTTCGCGAGCACGATCGGCCGGGAAAGCGATCCGTGGCCCTCGACCTTGCGCGGGGGACGTCACCACATGGGCACGACCCGCATGCATCCGGATCCGCGGCACGGGGTCGTGGACGCCGACGGCCGCGTCCACGGGATGGCGAACCTGTACGTCGCCGGAAGCTCGGTGTTTCCGACCTCGGGAACCGCCAACCCGACGCTGACGATCGTCGCCCTGGCGCTCCGCCTCGCCGACCACCTGCGACGACGACTGTGACGGTGGCGTCGGCGCGTCGCCCTCGCGCGTCCGGTTGCCAGGACGCGAAGGTTCGCGCGAGCACATTCACACAGCCATGACCCTCATCACCTCGCGATGAGCTGCGGGGAAGATCGTCACGAAGCTCGCCACCGTCTCGCTGCTCGCCACCGCCGCGCTCAGAATGGAGCGGGGCTCGCGAACGTCACACGTTCGCCGGTCGCGGGATGCGCGAACGTGATCGCTTCGGCGTGCAGCATGAGACGTTCGCCGGCATGGCCGTAGAGACGGTCGCCGGCGATCGGTGCGCCGAGGCCGCGCGGATGCGCGGCGTGCACGCGCAGTTGATGAGTGCGGCCGGTCCGCGGCAAGAACGCGACGCGGGTGCCGGCGATCGCGCCGTCACCGTCCGACGCTGCCACGGTTCCGACGCGCCGCCATTCGGTGACGGCACTCCGGCCGTGCACGGGATCGTGGATCTGGCGCGGCCGGTCGTCGACGTCGACTCTCAGCGCGAGGTCGATCACGCCGCCGTCGTCGTCGATCCGTCCCTCGACGATCGCGGCGTAGCGCTTCTCCACGGTGCGCGCGAGGAATTGCCGCTGGAGCGACGCATGAGCCTCGCCATCGCGTGCGGCGACGAGCAATCCGGAGGTGTCGAGGTCGAGGCGATGGACCAGCAGCGCGCCCGGATGCGAGCGGCGGAGGCGCGCGGCCACCGAGTCGTTCGGCCGTCCGTTGCGTGCGTCCACCGAGAGCAAGCCGCACGGCTTGTCGACGACGACGATGCGATCGTCCTCGAAGATCACGCGCAGCCGTAGCGCCTCCGACTCAGGGGGCTCGAAACGGCGGGGCGGGGCGACGTCCAGGCCGTCCATCATGAACGGCAGCAGCGGCCCGCATTTGTCGCGGCACGCCGGGTAGAACGCGCCCGCGACGCGACCGCCGCCCGCGGGCGGCGCGCCCCACCAGAACTCCGCGAGCGCGAGCGGCCGCAAGTCCAACGCGAAAGCCCACGCGAGGAGCTTCGGCGCGACGCAGTCACCGGCGCCGGTCGGTGGTTCCGCCGGCGCGAACAGTGTCCGGAGCGCGCGGATCGCGCCGCGCGCGTTCGGAGCTCGATACGTGTCGTGAATCCGCTGCATGAGGCGGCGACACACGATGCGGCGCAGGCGCTCGAAGGCGGCGAGCCGACGATCGACGCGGCGGAGGCGGACGTCGATCGCACGGCGCTCGGCGGCATGCGCGGCGTCGAGGGCCCGCCGCTCGGCCTTGTCGCGACGGCTCTGCTGCGCTCGCAGCTCGGTCGCCGCGTCCCGCGCCGGGTCTGCGCAGCCGTCGACCGCGACCACCGCCGTCCGTCGCCGGCGCTCCGCGCGCCGTTCGCGATGACGCGCGCGCATGGCGTCGGCAGCAATGCGGTGGCGCGCCGTCATCGCGCGCTCGGCCTCGCGAAGTGCCGCGACCTCCGCGGACGACGCGAACGCGGCGCGGCGCGCGATGAGATCCTTCACGAGCGCTTCGCCCGGCACCTCGATCGCGTCGCGCGCGGCGCGGTCGAAGATCGGCGGGGCGTACCCGGGGACGTCGAACCGCCCGCCGAGCATTCCGGAGAAGGCGCGCAGGAACCCGCGGCGTCCCTCGCGATCTTCGACGACCAGCACGCCGAACATCTTTCCGCCGGCGGGCGCGTCGAGGACGTCGGTGCGCAGGTTGGCCGCGACGAAACCGGTCCGGAGCTCGGCCATCACGATCGAGGCGGCACGGCGGGCGAGCGCCGGCGGCCCGAGCTCGTCGAACGGGCTCGGAAAGGGCGCGCCATCATCGGAAGTCGGCTCGTCCAAAGGTGTCAGCATGAGCGTGGAGCTCGGATCCGCCCAGTCGGCAGAAGGCGGCGGGAACCGTCCCCGTACCTGTCCGTGCGCTCCGACGCCACTCGCTGCGTGTACCCCGCGGCCCATGGCGGACGGGCGACTGGGCGTCACGGCGTGACGCCCAGTCGTCACAGGTACAGACGACGAGTGGTTGCCCGTGTTCCGAGCGTCTCGGAGCGCCACTCCGCCGCCGCGCGTGAAGTCCGTTTGGACATCCGAACAAGGAGGAGAGACATGCGACGCCGATTAGGAGTGATTGCGGGGCTTGCCACTGCCGCGCTGATGTTGGCGGTTTCGGTCGAGGCACCAGCCGCCGCCGACCGGAAGCTCGAGTGCCAGCGGTCGATAGGGACCGCCGCCAAGCGATTCGTCCGGCAGGGGCTGAAGCTCGAAGAGGATTGCCGCCTCGCCGAGCTCGCGCTCGACGGGACATGCTCGGCGCCAGATCCGGGTCGCGTGGCGAAACTCAGAGGCAAGCTGAACGCCGCGCTCGCCAAGCGTTGCGCCGCGGTCGATCTCGCTGCGCTGGGCTTCCCGGGGCCGTGCCCGGACGACACGGGAGGCGATTTCGACGTCTTCGACCTTCAGGAGTGCATTCGCCTGACGCACGAGGCGGTGATCGCGAGCCTCGCCGACGTGGAGGTCGACCCGGATCTCGTTTCCGGATCCGTCGACGTCGATACCGTCGCCTGTCAGAAGCGGATCGCGAACAGCGGTGTCCGATTCGTCGATACCGTCCTGAAGAGCGTTCAGCGCTGCCGGCACGCGATTCTCGCCGGGAAGGTGACCGGCATCGATCCGGCCACGTGCGCGACGGCCGATGCCAAGACGAGGGAGTCGATCGCCGACGCCCGCGCGACCGCGGTGCGGAGGATCCTCGGACGATGCAACGACGCGCGGGTCCTCGACCTCCAGGTATGCGAGCCGGACCCTCCGGGGAACGCAGCCGCAGCCGCGGAGTGCGTGCTCGACGCGAAACGCGCGGCGGTCGACTCGACGAGCCCGCCGGGCCTCATCCAGTACGAGTACCAGCCGTGGCCCACCCCGACGCCGACCGCGAGCTCCGCGCACTGCGGCGACGGCGTCGTCAATCGCATCGTCGAGGAATGCGACGGTGCGGACGACGCCGCGTGTCCCGGACGATGCGGCGCCGCGAACGGCTTCTTCGAATGCCTGTGCTCCGACAAGAAGCGGGTCCGCGTCGTCGAGCACAACGGGAGCGACCTCGACATCGGCTGGATGGGGCTCAGCCACGAGAGCGACATCGTCGAGGGCGGCGGGTACGTCACGGACCTCTGGGACTGCGACGGACCGGCGGGTCCCGATACCGTGTGCATCGTGGGGCCGAGCTGCAGCCTTCCGCCGCACTCCCCGTGCGGGTCGACCAAGAACGGTGTCGCCGCGAAGGTCGGACCCCCCTACGAGGACGGCGACGCGATCTGCAACGCGCTCGGGCAGGGAACCTGTCGGAAAACGCGCGGCGGAGCGACCGGTCCGCACTGCGAGATCGACTTCAAGAAGGAATGCGACGACGACACGCAATGCACGACGCCGGGCGATCGCTGCGTCCGGCCGTTCCACGGACCGCCGCTCCCGCTCACCGCTGGCGGCATCCAGGTCTGCATCCACAATCTGATGGCGGAGGACATCGTCGGCACCGAGGATCTCGCAACCGGCGCGGGGGCGCTGCGCATCCGTCAGATCGCGAGGACGTTCGCCGGCGGCACCGCGGCATCGCCGTGCCCGGTCTGCGGCGGCTTCTGCGCATCGTCGACGGCGACGACCGTCGACCCCGGCGGCCGTCTGCCGTGCGCGGGCGACGCCGATTGCCGCACGCCGCCGTATGTATGCGTGCTCGAGCCCGTGTGCAGCTTCGGGCAGAACAAGGACAAGCCGTGCCGGCCGAATCCGCCGTTCGGCGGGCCGACGAAGATCTTCGGCAATCCGAGCCTCGATTGCCCGATGTCACCCGCGGCGACGCACTACGGGAGTCCGGACGTCCTCTTCAACCCGGCGACCACGGGGTCCCTGTCGCTCCCATCGAGCGTCGCGTGCACCAGCCCGGGTTTCTCCGGCAAGGTGTGCGTACGGGGCGCGAGCGACGGACGGCCGTGCGCCGCGGAGTCCGAGTGTCCGGACGGCGAGTGCCGGCATCAGTGCACGTGTCCGAATCAGGTGGCGCCGAACGCGTGCATGGCGGCGTGTGTCGGCGGCGCGAACGACGCTTCCCCATGCGACGCCGACGACGAATGCCCCGGCGGCTTCTGTCACGCTGGAGATTGCCGGTTGGATCCCACGGATACCTCCTCGACCGAGGAGGGCCGGTGCACGGTCGGTCCGATCGACCGGCGTTGCTCCGTGACGACGTATCGATCCTGCGTTTCCGATGCGGAGTGCCAGCCCTCCCCGACATGCCCGGGCTGCCGGGCCGGCGAGCAATGCATGAACTCGGCGCGGCCCTGCTTCCTGAACCCGATCGTGCGGACCGGCGTCCCCGGCACGCCGGACCGCATCGGGGTCGCCACGTTCTGTGTGCCGCGCGCCGGCCCGCCCGTCGACGGAGTCGCCGGCTTGCCCGGTCCCGGCGCGCTCACGCAGCCGGCGACCAGTCTCTACACCGGCTTCTGACCCGGGCGATCACGTGGCGCGGTGCGGCCCATACGGGCCGCCCGCGCCGCGCGGCGTCACTGCTCGAGCACGACGGGTGCGGCCGGATCCGCCACGTACATGCAGAGGCGTCCGGTTTCGACGTGCCGCGCCAAGTGGTGTCCGAGGGCGGGGTGCACCCTCGTGATGGTCGCGATCGCCCGGGTGATCGCCTTCGTCACGCCGGAACGTGCGCGGTCGGCGGTGCCGATGAGCTCCGTGCCGCGGCGGGACAGATAGCGCGCGCACTCCCGTCGCTCGTGCAGGAGATCGGGACTCGGGCTTTCGTTCCGGCGCGCGCGCGCGGTGATCTCGGCATCGATCTCGATCAGGCGCTGGCGAACGCCGACGAGCGCGCGGTGGTCGGCGGCGGGGCCGCCGGCGGTCGAGACGAGCGCCGCGTCTCGCCCAAGGCTCGCGAGCTCGATCGCCGGGACGGGAACGCCCGGCCGTTCCAAGAGACAGCGCAGATACGCCATCCCGGCGCGCGCGGGGACCGTTGCCCGGAGACCGCGGAACTCGACCTCCCAAGCGTCCTCGTCGCGATGAAAAAAGCGCGTACGTTCGGGCTCGAGACGAGGAGCCGAAAGCGGGTGGTCGTCGGGCGCCTCGCTGCCGCGGAGGAGGCGCTGCGCGTCGACGCTGATGGCGAGCGTCCTCCCGGACTCGACCAGGGCGCGACCGCGCTGGACGTCGTCGGGGTCCGCGGAGGTCAGGAGATGGCGGCCGTAGGCGAGAAGCGTGCGCGCGAGCCAATGCCGCGTCCCGCTCCGTTCCGCGAGGACCAGGGCATCCTCGAAATGGCGACGTGCCGCTGCCTCGTCGCCGAGCAGGGCGGCGAGGCCCGCGAGGTGGTGCGCGACGGGTCCGAGGAGCATGCACGGTGGGAGGAGCACGTTGTATGCCGCGAACGGCGCGAGCAGGTCGTAGAGCGTCCGCGCGGCTTCGCTATCCTCTAGGAGGACGGCCGCACCGGCGAGGTACGCCATGTTCATCGGCCACGTGCCGTCGCGGCGGACGCGCGCGCAGCCGTTCTCCATCAACGTCGCGAAGCGTCCGCGGGCGCGTTCCGGATGCCCGAGGAACGTGTCCATCCAGACCGTGAAGCATTCGACCGTCGGCGCGAGGTTCGGGAAGTTCGTGAGCACGAAGTGGCTCCAATCGGTCAGGTCCTCGGTCGTCCCACGGAGGAACCGCACGTGCTCGCGTTGCCCGCGCACGATCAGCAACATGCTGACCGCCTCGGTCGGCGCCGCCTTCGCGAGCGCGTCGTCGATCAGGCGCTCGGCCTCGTCGAGGCGGCTCATGGTGATGCTGAGGCAGATGCGGGCGGCGGCCGTCACCCAGTCGAAGTGGGGCAAGCGGATCGCACGCGCGAGTTGCTGGCAGACGCCGAGCTGTTGGCACGCTGCTTCGACGTTGCCGCGCTCGAGCGCGCTCCAGAGCCGCAGCAGTTGCCCGTTCATCCCGAGCAACCGGTCGCCCGTACGGGCAGCGAGCGCCACGATCTCGTCGGCCAACGCCGGCCGCCACTCGATGTCGCCCGGCGTCCAGAGTGCCGAGTGCATCGTCCGAAGCACGGCGGCGAGGACGCCGGGGTCGCCCGTGGCGCGCGCCAGGTCGATCGCCGCGCGCGCGAGGCCGGGCGTGCTCGGGCCCTGGCCGTGCGCGCGCTCCTCGGCGAGGCGCGCCATGAGTTGCGCGCGCAGCGCGCGCGACGATTCCGGCAAGCGTTCGAGCGCCCGTTCGAGCTCGGCTGCCACTTGAGAGGTCGAGCCCATGGCACCGAACCGCGGCAGGCGGCCGGCGAAGGCGAGTGCCGCGGCCGCGACCCGGTCCGGATCTCCGGATGTCTCCGCCAGCATCAGCGCGCGCCGGCCCGCGGCGCGCGCGCCCTTGGTATCCCCTGCGCAGCGCCGAGCGTCCGCGAGCTTTGCCAGGAGATCGTGCGTCGTCTGCGTCGTCAGCCGATGCTTCTCGAGCAGCAGGAGGGCGGCGTCGAAATGGCGGGCCGCGTCGTCGTGGGCCATCAGCAAGGCCGCGTGATCGCCCGCCGCCACGACCCAGTGCAGCGCGCGCTCGTGATCCGCGGGCGTCGCGGCACCCTCGCGGCAGTGATGGGCGATCGCCGCGAGTGGCGCTTCCACGTCGTCTGCGCTCCACGTCTCGCCGGCTCGCGCCTCCAGCACGTCCGCGATCCGCCGGTGTAGGGCGCGGCGCTCGACCGGCGCGAGCGCGTCGTACGTCACGTCTCGCACCAATACGTGGGTGAAGCGGTAGCGCGACGGCTCCTCGTCGCTCGCCGCGACCTGGTGATCGTTCACCGCCTCGGAGAGACGCTCGCGGATCGTCCGGCCGTCCGTGCGCATCACGGCGCCGAGGACGTCCGTGGAGAACTCGTGCCCGAGTACCGCCGCGACGCCGAGCACGGCGCGGCATCCTTCGGAGAGCCGCGTCAGCCGGTCGGCGATGGCGTGGCGGCGCGTCGCGGGAATGGCGAGACGAAGCTCGCCGCTCGATCCCGACTCCGACAGTCGTCCGTCGGTCGCGAGGAGACGCGTGACTTCGGCGACGAACAGCGGATGACCATCCGTCTTGCCGAAGATGGCGTCGACCACGCGCGACGACGGCCGGAGCCCCGTCGCCTCCTCGACGTAGCGCCGCACGGTCGCGGCATCGAAGCGGCCGAGGCGGAGCACCGTGGCAAGCGGCAAGCTCGCGACGCGCGTCAGGTCGTCGCCGACCGCGGCGGGCGCTGTATCGTCGCGGTATGCGGCCGCGATGAGGATGGGGACGTCCGCGCACTCGGAGGCGACGAAGCGGAAGAGATGCGCGGAATCGCCGTCGGCGCGATGCAGGTCGTCGAGCACGAGGACGAGCGGCCGCCGCGCCGCGACACGCCGGAGGAACTGCGTGACGCCGTCCACGATCTGGAAGCGGGTCAACATCGCCGGCTCCGGCTCGCTCGCCGCGGACGCCGGCCGGAGCGTCGGCGCGATCCACGCGAGCGCCGCCGTGCTGTCGCCCAGATCCCCGGCCAACGCCTCCGGCTCGGCGGCCTTTCGGTACGCGCGCAGGATCTGCGTCCAGGGCCAGTACGCCGGCGCGCCGCCGGCCTCGTGACACTGGCCGCGAAGGATCGAGCAGCCGCGTGCCCGACCGAGGTTCGCGAGCTCCAACGTGAGACTCGTCTTGCCGATCCCTTCGTCGCCCGTGATGAGGACGACCCGGCCCTCGCCGGCGACCACCCGTGCGAGCTCGTCGTCGAGCACGCGGAGCTCGGGCTCTCGGCCGACGAACGTCGGGCGCACTACGCGGTGCGCCGTCACGCGTTCGCGTCCCGTCGCGATCGCCTCGCGCACCTTCTCGACGATGCGGGATCCGTAGTCGCCTTGCTTCACCACGAAGTCGAAGGCGTCCGCCTTGATCGCCTTGACGATCAGATCGGCGGCGTTGGAGCTCGACATCATGATCACGGGGCTCGTGATCTGCAGCGCGCGGATGCCGTGCAGGATCTGGAACCCGTCGTCGAGCGGCTGATCGTGATCGAGCACGATGCAGGCCGCGACGTTGGTCCGCAGGTACTCGAGCCCTTCGGCGCCGTTGACGACACGGTGGACGGCGAAGCCTGCGGCGGCCAGCGCCCGTTCGATGTGTTCAGCGGCGAGGCGCTCGTGCTCGACCAGCACGACGGGATCGGTCACGGCCGCTCCTCGCTCGCGCCGCGGCCGACGCGCATCCGGTGCGCCAGCCTGGAGGCTCTCGAGTGAGATCGGGTGAGCTGCGGAGCCCCAGGCGCAATGACACGGCACATCATTACGCTCTCCCCGTGACGCTCGCCGGCCCTCCTCTAGGGTCGGACGACGCGTGCACTGGCGGACGCGTACAGCCGGCGAGTTTCGGGAGTCAAGAGAAATGTGGCCGCGGCGCGGATCCACGCTCGGATGGGGAACGCGGGCGAGGTGGGTGAAGGGATCGTCGGGCCGCGAGTAGCGTCGCGCTACCCGAAAGGTAGCGCGACACCGGTGTGAGATCGACGCCGGTCTTCGCCGGCCGAAAGGACGAACATGTTGCCGCCCAGAGAAACCTTCACGCTACCCGCCGTCGGCGACGCGCCGGTGCGGCTGTTCCAGAATCACCCCAGGCGACTGCGTATCATCGTAGGGGCCGTCGCGTTCGTGCTGCTGGCGGCCGCGCCGCTTTCCGCCGCGACGTTCAGGGTGAACAGCACCGCGGATTCGTTCGACGGCGCGTGCGGCCCCGCCTCGGGCGAGTGCACGCTCCGCGAAGCGATCGTCGCCGCGGTCGAGACCGCCGGGCGCGACACGATCCGGTTCGCCGCCGACGTGTTCGTGGCGGGCTCGGAATCGGTCCGTATCGATCTTGCCAGCGAGCTCCCGATCGTGGCCGACCCCGCCGGCACGGTGATCGACGGCGCCGGGGCGAGTGTCCGCATCTACGGCGGCGACACGATCCCGCACGGGCTGGTCTTCACGAGCGCGCCGGACGTGGCGCTCGGCAAAGTGACGGTCGCGAACCTCGCGGTCGAGGGCTTCGGTGGTCATGGCATCCACGTCTGCGGCGGTGCGCCGCCGGAATGCGGCGCCGACGTCACGGGCGCCCTGCTCCGGAACGTCGTCGTCGTGAACTGCGACGGCACCGGCATCCGCGTCGAGGGCCGCGTCAACAAGAAGCCGCGCGTCGTCGACTCGGTGACGTTCGGCACGGGCAACGACGGCATCCGGCTCTCCGGATCGCGGTCGATGATCGGCGCACGCGTCGAGGGCAGCACGGCGACACGGTGCGGGGGGAGCGCCATCGCGCTCCGCGCCGAGCAGCAGACGGGGTCGGCCGTCGTCGACTCGTTTGGCCTGAGATGCGTCGAGGACGGCGTGCTCGTGAGCGACGACGGCGCGACCATCAAGCCGACGATCGCGAACGTCGTGGCGCTCGGGAACCGCAACGGCATCGCGATGTCGAACGCCAAGCTGGTCGCGCCGACCATCACGAGCGCGGTCGCGACGGACAACGAGGTCGGCGTGAAGCTGCTGGTCGGCGAGTCGACGGCGGCCGCGATCACGAAGGTCGTCGCCGACGCGAACATCATCCACGGCATCAACGTCGAGGGCGGGAGCGGCGTCACGATCTCCCGCTCGCGCGTCGTCGCCAACGGTTACTCCGGCGTCGCCACCGAGACGTCCGTCGATCTCGACGTCGTCGACGTCATCGCGATGGGGAACCTCACCGGGGTCTCGCTCGGCTCGTCGAGCGGCGTCGTGACTCGGGTGAACGCGGCCAACAACCGCGGCCACGGGATCGGCGTCGAGATGCCGGGCGGCAACACGGTCATCGGTAATCTGACGCTCGCCAACGGCATCTACTCGGCCGGCGTCGGCATCGTCCAGGGCAGCGGCGGCAACGTCGTGCGGGAGAACGTCGCGCTCGGGCACACCTTCGACTTGTACGAGGACAACGTCGATTGCGGCACGAACCTCTGGACCGCCAACGTCTTCACGGAAGGAACCCTGCCATGCATTCGCTGATCTCGAGAAACGGCCTGCTCGCCGTCGCCGTCGCGCTCACGGCGGCGGTGTGGGCACCGACCGCTACTGCCAAGACCTTCGTCGTCGACGACCCGACCGACCCCGAGGTCGGGGACTGCAACGTCGCCGGCTCCTGCACCCTGCGGCAGGCGATTCTCGAAGCCGTCGCGTTTCCGGGACGCGACGTGATCACCTTCGATCCGGCGGTTTTCCCGCCGGGTGCGCCCGGTACGATCCGCGTCGTATCGCCGCTCCCGATCATCGCGGACCCCGCGGGCACCGCGATCGACGGTACCGGTGCGGGTGTGCGCATCTCGTCGGATATCCCCGTCGATGACGACGCCATCGCGCCGAACGGGCTGGTCTTCGCGAGCGTGCCGGGTGTGCCGCTCCGCGACGCGGCGGTGACGAACGTGACCGTGGCGGGGTTCGAAAGCTCGGGCGTCGTGATCTGCGGCGGCGCGTATCCCGAGTGCAACGAGGACGTCGTGGCTCCGGTCGTTCGACGGGTCACGGCCCGCTTCAACTCGGGAATCGGGATTCTCGTCCTGGGCCAGAACGTCACCAAGGCGCGCATCGACGAGTCCGTCGCCGCCGACAACGACACCGGAGTGCTCCTCAACGCGCTCGGCACGATCGCCGGCACTCGCATCACGCGCTCGGCCATGAAGGAGAACGAGTTCGCGGGCATCTGGATCGGTCCGCTCACCGGAACCATCGCCGACCTCGCGATCACGGACACGTCGGCGTCCCATGGCGCCGCGGCGATCATCGTCTCGGCCGTCGAGGACGCGGCGAAGGTCAGCCTCGCGAACGTCGCCGTCAGCGAGTCGGAGGGCATCGGAATTCTCCTGAACGCGATCACGATGTCGGCGCTCAGCGTCACGAACGTCGTCGCGTCACGCAACGCGAACCACGGCCTGTACGTCGGCGCCGACGCGTTGAGCGGCCTCGTGCTGAAGGACGTCGTCACCAACGGCAATCAGCACGGAGTCTGGGTCCAGAGCGGCGGGGTCGTCGGCGCGAAGATCTCGCAGGTGACCGCCGCCGGCAACGACGCGAACGGCGTCCTGCTCTCGAACCTGAAGGGCGGGAAGCTCAGCCGCGTCGCGGCCGTCGGCAACGGCGCGCACGGCCTCGTGCTGACGGGCTCCGGCAACGTGCTGAAGCAGGTGCGGGCCGCGGAGAACATCGGCGACGGGATCCATCTCGGGAGCCCTGGAGGTGCGAATACCGTTACGGACGTCTCCGGCACGGCGAACCAGGGGGCCGGAATCTACGTCGCGGCCGACAGCGTCGGGAACACGATCAAGAAGAACGTGGCGCTCGGGAGTGATGCGATCGACCTGTTCGATGCGAATGTTTCGTGTGGGGCGAATGTTTGGAAGGGGAACGTATTCGAGCGGCGCAACGATTCGTGTATCCGGTAGGGGCGGGTCACTTCGAGACCACCAGGAGTGCTGGCGCGCGGAGTATGGGGACGGCTCCCGTCGCCTGCGGCGGACTCGCGTATGGTCGGCGCGGCGCGTGCACCCGGGGTCATGATTCGTCGCCCGGTGACGGGCGTATGAGGCTCGTATGGCGATCGGTGTCTTGCGGTCGGACTTTCGTTTTTACGCTCCTCGCCGAGACCGGCTCCGTCCGCCGTCCCCATACTCCGCGCGCCTGTGACGTCGCGTTCGAAGTGACCTGCCCGCGAACGTCGCGGTCGAATGAACCAGCGCCACGCGTCCGATTGGCTGGTGCAACCCGCGTGCTTCCGGCTATCACGCCGTGTGGCTCGGGGGACGATTGCGGCGCGATTCGCGCACTTCGTTGCGGTGCAGCCGGATGCGCTGGCGATCGCATCGGGTGGGATGCGGTGGACGTACGCGGCGCTCGCTGACGCCGTCGCGGCGCTGGCGGAGCGCCTTCGGGTGCACGGTGACGCCGACAATCCGGTAGCGTTGATGCTGCCGCACGGCGCGCCGGTTGCGGTCGGGGTGCTCGCGGCGGCGCGGCTCGGGCGGCCGGCGGTGATCGTCGAGCCACGCATGCCGGGGGCGCGGCGGGATGCGATCGTCGCCGACGCGGGTGCGGCCGCGGTGGTCACGCTCGATGGCGCCGACCCTACCGCGTCGCTCGGGGTCACGTCGCTCGGACGTGCGGCGTGGAAGCGGCTCGCGCATCCCGCGCTCCAAGCACCCGATCGGCCGGCGCTCGTGCTCTACACGTCGGGGTCGACCGGGACGCCGAACGGCGTCGTGTATTCCGAGCGTGCGATCCTCGATCGGGTGGTCGACCGCGACCGGTTCGCGCTCGGGCCGGGCGATCGTGTCGGGGTCTTCGGCGGCGCCGGGATGAACCTCTTCCGGACGTTGCTGCGCGGGGCGGCGCTCTCGGCATGGGACGTCGAGCGCGATGGTGTCGCGGGCGTCGCCGAGTGGATCGCGCGCGAGGAGATCACCGTCCTCCACTGTCTTCCGACGCTCTTCCGAAGACTCACCGATTCGTGGGAACGCACGCCCCACTTTCCCCGGCTCCGCTTCGTGAGTCTCACCGGCGAGCCGGTCGTGCGGCGCGACGTCGAGCGTTTCCGGCGCTGCTTCCCGTCGACCACCGTGCTCCTGAACGGTCTCGGCACGACCGAGGCGGGCACGTTCTGTCAGGCGGCGATCGATCCGACGACCGTGCTCGAGGGCGACCTCGTCCCGGTGGGCCGCGCCGTCGACGGCATCGACGTGCTCGTGTGCGACGAGGCGGGGAGGGCGCTCCCCGCGGGGGCGGTCGGGGAGATCGTGGTGCGCGGCGCGCTGCTCGCGGTGGGCTACTGGCAACGGCCGGTGCTCGAAGCGAATCGCTTCGGACGCGATCCGTACGGCAACGGGCCGCGGCGCTATCGGACCGGCGACCTCGGCCGTCTCGCCGCGGACGGCTCGCTCGTGCACCTCGGCAGGCGTGACCATCAGGTGAAGGTCCGCGGCGTGCGCATCGAGCCGGCCGAGGTCGAGGCGGCGTTGATGCGGCACCCGTCGGTGCGCCAGGCGGCCGTCATCGGGCACCCGGGAGAAGAAGGCGAGGCGCGTCTGATCGCCTGCGTCGCGACTGCGGCATCCCGCGACGACCTCGCGACCGAGCTCGCCCGATTCGTGCGGACGCGGCTGCCGGACGCGCTCGTGCCCGACGGGTGGACGTTCGTCGATACGCTGCCGCTCCTTCCCGGCGGCAAGGTGGATCGCCGGGCACTGCCGTTGCCGCCGCCGCGCCGCCCGCGCCGGCACGACGCGGGCATCGTCGAGCTCTTCATGTGCGCGGTGGCGCGCCACCCGGAGGCGATCGCGTATCGCTGCGGCGACGTGATCCTCGGCTACGGAGACCTCGACGATCGATCGGCCGCGCTCACCGCCCGGCTCGTCGCGGCCGGCCTCGCCGACCAGGACGTCGTCGCGATCGCGCTGCCGCGCGAGCCCGCGTACGCCGTCGCCATCCTCGCCGTGCTGCGGGCCGGCGGCATCTGTCTCCCGATCGATCCCGACGGTCCTGAGGAGCGGAACGAAGCGATGCTGCGCGCGAGCGGCGCCCGGCATCTCGTGGCCTACGATGCGTGCACGCTCGGCCGCGGCCTCGCGCGCATCGACCCGGCGGTCTCGACCGGCCCGACCGCGACCGCCACGCCGCATCCCCCGCACGACCCGTCACGCCTCGCGTTCCTCCTCTACACCTCGGGCTCGACCGGAACGCCGAAGGGCGTCGAGGTGACCGAGGGGCAGATCCTGCACCGCCTCGCCTGGGATTGGACGGCGCGGCCCTTCCGCGCCGGCGAGGTCACCTGCCAGCGTGCGGCGGTCGGCTTCGTAGACGCGATCGCGGAGTGGCTCGGCGGATTGCTCCAGGGTGTCCCCACGGTGGTCCTGCCGGACGCGCTCCTCGAGCGCCCGCGGGATCTCGTCGCGACCCTCGCGGCGCGGGAGGTGAGCCGCATCCTGCTCGTGCCGTCGCAGCTCGGACTTCTCCTCGACACGATCGCCGACCTCGGCGCGCGGCTGCCGGCGCTTCGTCTCTGGACCGCGAGCGGCGAGCCGCTGCCGCCCGTGACGGTCGCGCGCTTCCGGAGCGCATGCCCGGACGCGTCGCTCTGGAACGTGTACGGCGCGACCGAAGCCTGGGACACGACCGCGCACGAGCTCCGCGGCGTCGAGAGCCCGGTGCCGATCGGCCTGCCGCTTCCGGGGATGCGCGCGTACCTCCTCGACGACGCGCTGGCACCGGTCGCGACCGGGGTCGCCGGCGACCTCTACGTCGCGGGCGACGGCCTCGCACGCGGCTACCGCGACGACGCCGAGCGCACGCGCGAACGGTTCCTCACGAATCCCTTCAGCCCGGGCCTCGGCGACCGCCTCTACCGCACCGGCGACCGCGCGCGCCGTCGCGACGACGGCGTGCTCGAGCACCTCGGGCGCACCGACCGCTGCGTGAAGCTCCGCGGCGTCCGCGTCGAGCTCGGGGAGGTCGAAGCGGTTCTGGCGGCGCATCCCGCCGTGCGCGAGGCGGCGGCCGTGCTGATCGACGAGCGGCTCGTCGCGTTCGTCACGCCGGCGGCGGACACGTTCGATCGCCCGGCGCTCGACGCCTGGGCCCGCGACCGGCTGCCGCGGGCCGCGGTTCCCGGACGGATCGTGAGCGTTCCGTCGCTCCCGCGGAACGACCGCGGCAAGGTCGATCGCCCCGCGCTCCAAGAGCCCGCGCGCGTGCTCGAACGTCCGCGGACGGAGCTCGAAGAGACGGTCGCGGAAATCTTCGCCGATCTCCTCGGTCGCGGCCGCGTCGGCGCGACCGAGGATTTCTTCGACCTCGGCGGCGACTCGCTGCTCGCCGTGCGGCTCGTCGCCGAGCTCGAGGCCCTGACCGGCCGCGCCGCCACCCTCGACGCGATCGTGGCGGATCCGACCCCGCGCGGGATCGCGACGACCCTCACCGAAACCGGCTTCCCGTGGGAGACGGCCGACTGCATCACGCTGCACCCGAACGGTGACGCGCTGCCGCTCTTCGCGATCTGCGGGGCCTGGGGATGGGCGGTGCGGCTCCTGCGCGTCGGGCGCGCGCTCGGCGACGGGATTCCCATGTACGCGCTCCAGCCTCCCGCCATGGCATGGCCCGAGGGCGCGACGATCGAGGCGATCGCCGCGCACTATGCCGATCGCGTCGAGGCGCGCACGCCGTCGGGAGCGATCCGGCTCCTCGGGACGAGCTTCGGTGGCATCCTCGCGTTCGAGGTCGCGGTGCAGTTGCAGGCGCGCGGCCGCGCCGTTGCGCTCCTCGCGATGGTCGACTCGGCGGCACCTGGCTCGGCGCTGAAAGAGCCGCCGCCCGCCTCGGGCGCGAGCCCGATCGAGGCCGCCGGTCGCCGCGTGTACTTCGCGCACCTCGCGGCCTCGGAGGCGTATGCTCCGACCGCCCGCTTCGACGGCCGCATCCTCTACTTCCAGTGCAGCCGCTCGGTCAGCCGGGCCACTCCGGAGCGCTGGGCGCCGTTCACGCGTGCCGGCGTCGAGGTCGTCGTCGTGCCGGGCGAGCACGGACAGTTCCACGTCGAGCCGCAGCTCGGCGCGATCACGCGCGTGCTCGCGAAACGGCTCTCAGTCGCCGCAGCCGGCGCGGGGGAGGAGCCCGACGCGCTCCTTCAGCGCGAGCACGCGCCGGAGCGAGCGATCGATCCGGTCGACGCCGAGCTCGCCTGACGCGACCGCGCGGACCGCGCGCGTCACGATGTCGGCGACGTCGCGCGCCGTCTTCGCCCCGAGCAGCCAGTCGTTGCCGGCGAGCCAGGCGGCGACGGCGCGGTCGCCGATCGTCGACTCGGCGCCCACGCTCGCGCCCTTCATTCCGAGACTGTCGACCACGACGACGCCGTCGAAGCCGAGCGCATCGCGAAGACCGCCGGTGACGACCGCCGGCGCCAGCGACCCCGGCCGCGCCGGGTCGAGCGCGTCGACGATCACGTGGCTCACCATGATCGCGTGCACGCCGCCCGCCGCGAGGAGCGTCCGATAGGGTGCCCAATCGATCGCCTCGAGCTCGTCGCGCGTCACCGCCGTGCGCGGCAGCATCTGGTGGGGGTCCTCGGCGACCGACCCGAGCCCGGGGAAGTGCTTGAGCACGCCGACCACGCGGCCGCTCGCTTGCAGCCCGTCGAGGTAGGCGCCCGCGAAGCGCGCGACCGTCGCGGCGTCGCCGCCGAAGGTCCGCTCCGAGAGCTGCCAGTTGTAGACGCGGGTCACGTCGACGACCGGCGCCAAGTTGACCGCGATGCCGAGGCGGGCGAGATCGGCCGCGTCCTCGCGGCCCGCCGCCGCCGCGCGCGCCGGGTCGGTGCTCGCCGCGAGCGTCTCGGCCGACGGGCGTTTCCCGCGCACCGATTCCAGGCGATCGACGCGCCCCCCCTCTTGGTCGACGACGACGGCGAGGGGCACGGCGCTCACGTCCTGCATCGTCGTGACCAGGCGCTGCACCTGCGCACCGTCGACGATGTTTCCCGCCTTGGCGTACACGGCGACCCCACCGACCCGGTGACGGCGGATCATCGCCGCGAGGTCGGGCGCGAGGACGGGACCGTCGAAACGGACGATCAGGAGCTGCGCGATCTTCCACTCGAGATCGAGCGTCGCGAGCCAGTCGTCGGCCGAGCAGGCACGCCGCGCATCCGAAAACGACAGCGATGCGAGCCCGGCGACGAGCAGGGCGACGGCGATCCAGCGCGGCACCGACGCGAGGTAGACGGCCGGTCATGACCCCGTCAAGCGCGGGTCGTTTCAGGTGACGTCCCGCGACCGGCGGGCTAGGATCGGCGGCCGTCCATGGCCTATCCGGGCTCCACCACCGTCGTCATCACGGGCATGCATCGCTCGGGCACGTCCTTCGTGGCGAGCGCGCTCGAGGCCGCGGGTCTGCCGGTCGGCGAGCGGCTCCTCACCGACTTCCCGGGCAACCCGCGCGGCCACTTCGAGGATCTCGATTTCGTGACCGTCCACGAGGATGCGCTCGCGTCCTTGCCGGAAGGCTCGTTCGTCACGTCCGACGCGGCGCTGGCGTTCGATGCCGAGCAGCGCGCGCGCGTCGCCGCCCTGATCGCGGCGCGCGGCGCGCTTCCCGCCTGGGGCTTCAAGGACCCGCGGACGACGCTCTTCCTCGACGAGTGGCGGCGGCTGCTGCCGCGGGCGCGCTGGGTGCTCCTCTATCGCCATCCGCTCGAGGTGCTGACGTCGATCCTCCGCCGCGGCATCAACCGCGACGTCCTCGCGGTTCCGGCGCTCGGTCTCCGCGTCTGGCGCGCGTACAACGAACGTCTCCTCGCGTTCCACGCGGCGCACCCCGGCGAGAGCCTGCTCGCGTCGATCGACGCGGTCGGCGCCGATGTGGCGGGCTTCGTCCACCGCGTCGCCGCCGGGCTCGGCCTCGGGCTCGACGGCGCGCGTGCGGCGGAACGGTTCCATGCCGGCGACCTCCGGGCGCTTGCTCTCGGCACGCGTGCCGAGGCCGTGCTCCGCACGCTCCATCCCGACGTGGCCGCGACGCTCGCCCGTCTCGACGCCGCCGCCGACCTCGCGCGTCCGGCCCGGGGCGCGCCGGACGCGGAGGGGATCGCGCTGGTCGAAGCGCTCGCGTCCGTGCCGGGTGCGCCCGCCCTGGAGTGTCTCCTCGCGCTCGTCACGCCGGACACCTGGCAAGGCGTGCCCGCGAAGCTCCTGGCGTCGATTCGCGCCGTCGAGGCCGAGCACCGCAAGCTCGGCGACGACTGGCATCAGCAGAAGCGGTACATCGAGGCGCAGGCCGCCTACATCGGAGAGCTCGACACGGAGCGCGCCCGGCTCGACGCGGAGCGCGCCCGGCTCGACGCCGAGCGCGCCCGGCTCGCGACGGAAGTCGAGCGGCTCGCCGCGGAGCTCCGAAGGACGACCGACGAGAGCCTGCTCGACCAGGTGCTGCGCCGCCTGCGGCTCGGCTGACGCCCGCCTGCTCAGCCCGCGCCGTCGACCTCCGCTGTCAGAAGCGGCAGGAGCACGGCGGCGAGCGCGTCGACGATCTCCGGCGGGACCGGCCGCTCCTCGTCACGCACGCGGGCGAAAAGCGCGCCGATGGCGTCCCGTGTCTCCATGTCGAGCGCGCTCGACGCGCCGAGCTTGCCCTCGCGCGGCTCCACTTTCAGCGGATCGCGTTTGGCGTGCGCCCGTCCGACCACCGAGGCGAAATGGAGGAGCGCCCGATCGAGCAGCACCCACGGGAACTGGCGATCGCGGAGCGGCCCGATCGTCGCGATGCGCCCGGCAACGCTTTGTCCGAGCACCTTCACCTCGACGGCCTGTTCGGTGCCGAACCAGCTCGCGATGCCTCCGACGACGCCGCCGATCACGCTGCCGAGGAGGAACGAGTGTCCGAGTGTCGCCGCGTCGATGACGCCGCCGATCGCAGCGCCGCCGATCGCCCCCGCGCGCACGATCTGCCACTGGTCGAGGCCGAACACGCGCCGGTTCTCCTGCGCGAAGAGATCCCACTCGAAGGCCTCGGGCGCGAGGGCGGCCTCCTCGCGCGTGACCCGCTCGTGCCGGTAGAGCCGCTCGATCTCGCGCCGCGCGCGCTGCTCGCGGTCGCGGAGCGCCGCGAGGAACTCGGACTCCCACGCGACCCGGTGTCGTTCGATCGTGTCGTTCTCGGCGAGCGGGTGCTCCACGGTGAAGGTCACGGCGTCCGCGACGAGCTCGGCGACGATCGCGGCGGCACGGTCGCGCCGCCGTCGCCAGTCCGCCTCCAGCACGCGGATCGCTTCGTCGATGGAGGCCCGCGCGCCGGCGTCGAGCTCGCGAAAGGCGCGGAGCAGCGCCACGCGCTCCGCGAAGCCGGAGCGGTGGGCGTCGAACGGGCGTACCACGCTGAAGTATTGGCCGAGCGCGCGCGTCCATTCGTCGACGTGGTCGGCGCCGCCGATCGCGTTCACGAGCGCCATGCGTGGACGGCCGGTCCAGCGCAGGATCTCCATCTCGGCCTCGTAGTTCCGGCGGTACGGCAGCGACGCGTCGACCACGTAGAGGATCGCGGCGCCGTCGAGGATCGGGGTCAGCAGCGCGCACTCGTCGGCGAACTCGGCGCCGCCGCGGAACGTCTCGACGAAGCGCGCGACGAGCGCCGGCCGGTCGGCGGCGCTCTGCTCACGCTCCTGGAGCCAGGCGAGCGCGCGCGGCGCCTCCTCGAAGCCCGGCGTGTCGATCGCATAGCAGAGCACGCGGCCGTCGTCGGCGCGGAACGGGAAGCGGGCGCAGACCCGCGTCGTGCCGGGCTCCTTGTCGACGCGGACGGAGTCGTCCTCCACCAGCGTCGAGACGACGCTCGACTTCCCCTTGTTCACGCGCCCGACGACCGCGAAGGCCGGAACCGCGTATTCGGTCACGAGACCAACGCCTCCACGCGGAGCCACGGGTCGCCGAGCGCGGCGACCCGCTGGCGCCAGATCCGCACGTCGTCCGGCTTCGGCGCGGCGTGATCGTCCGATCCGCCGAAGAGTGCCACGATCACCGGGACGCGCTCGCCGACGCTCCGCCGCACGTTCTGCAAGAGACGCTGGACGCTCTTCGACGGCGGCTCGAAGGCCTCCGCGACGAGGAGCACCGGCCGGTCGCTTTCCGCGAGCGCGGCGAGATGCCGGCGCTCTCCGGGGTCGTCGTCGCCGCGGACGTCGTCGAGCGACGCGACCTGCCAGCCGTATCGCGCGCCGACGAGCCGCGCGACGTCGTCCCGCGAAACCGCCGCGTCGGCCCAGCGGAGCGCGCGGACCACGACGCCGCTCACGGGAAGGGCGCAGCCGCTTCCGACGTCCGCCGTCGGTGACGCTACGACCGCCGTGCCGACGGTGTCGCCGCGGCCCCAGAGGTTCGCGCGCTGGAGAAGGCGCTCGCAGAGCGCCGCGCACTCGCCGTGATCCAGGGCCAGCGCCGCGCGTGCGCGGCGCGCGCGATGCGCGGCGTACGTCGCGAGGAGTATCCGCGGCACGAGCGCGTACGCGACGAGCGCGGCGACGAGAAACGGCCACCAGTCGCCGAGGAGATCGGGGTCGTAGTCGCGCCCCGGGAAGTAGCGGCTCGCGGCGACGAGCTCCGGGCTCGGCACCGCTGCGTCGAGCCAGAGCCACGGTGTCGCCATCGCGTGGAAGAAGCTGGTCATGACGGCAGGGTCGACCTCGAGCGTGGTGCTCCACGCGAACGCGAGCGCGCGAACCGTCACGAGGTACATCGTCGCCGCCAGCGCGCCGAGATTGAAGGCGACGGCCGCACGCTGCGTGAGCGCCGTCAGCAACCAACGCTCGACGTCGGCGTAGATGGTTTGCCAGGCGGCCAGTCGTCCCAACGCGGCCCGTCCGCGCGCGCCGACGGCGCCGTGATCCGCGAGCTTTCGCGCGCTCCGGTGCGCGAGCTCGCGGAGCAGCGCCGGCACGCCGGCGCCACGATCGAGTCCGAGGACCCGCGCCACGCCGCCGAGCCACGCGCGCGGCACCATGCCGATCACCGTGAGCGCGATGAGCGCCACCTGGAGGAACACGAGCACCGCCAGATAGCCGACGATGTTCACCGGATCGCGCCCGTCGTACGCGAGCAACCCCGCCGCCGTTGCCGCACCCGCGACGAACGTCGCGATCGGCAAGAGAACGCCGGCGGCCCGATACACCCCACTGATCCGCTCCCCTACCGACGCCCCCGCAGGATCGCCGACGGCCGTGAGCCAATGCCGCACGAGCTGCCGCCGCGACAGCGAAGCGGCGCGCCCTCCGAGCGCATCGGCGATCCGCGCATCCCGCGCCGCAACCTCGCCAGGATCCCGCTCCCGATCCTCGAGCAACCGCACCTCGAGATCGATGAGCTCGGCCAACGACAGCGGCCCCCGCCCCGGCTCCACGGCGCCGGTCACGACGCGAACCCCGCGCGCTCAGACGAACCAGGCCGACGACGGTGCGGGCAACGGGAAACCACGACGCCCGAGGTTTGTACCCGCACCAGCGCACCACCAGCAACGCACCCGTGGAGCAGCAAAAGGGAATGGACGTGGACGGCGGGCGGGTCGGAGATCGGTCGGGGAGCGGTCAGCTCGCGTATTACGCAAGCCATTGTGGCTGCGACGGGCCTTACGCGCCGGGACCAGCGACCCCGCGACCGTAGGCCGATGTCCGACCCGCCCGCCGTCCACCGCCAATATCTTTCCTTCGCGTTCTTTCGCGCGGTCGTCGACGATCGAGCCTTGCGTCGCAAGAGAGGCGCGTAGTAGGGTCGCGCCCAATGTTCCCCGCCGACGCCAACCAGCAGCTCCATCGAAACGCCGCCGCTGTCGTCGTCGTAGTCGTCGCCAAGGTCGTAGAGGCCGTCGCGTCCTAGCGGGGATTCAGCAGCGCACACCAACCCCTGCCGGCGCGAAGGCCGAGCGGGGGTTTCGTTTTTCAGGGCCCCCGTCTTCGTGCCGAGGGCCCGCAGGGAGCACCGAAAGGAAGCTCCAATGCAGAGAAAAACGAGCGGCGCCGAGCTGACGATCCGACTCCTCGAGCGCCAGGGAATCACGACCATCGCGGGCATCCCGGGCGGCTGCAATCTGCCGCTCTACGACGCGCTCCGCGCGAGCCGCATCCGCCACGTGCTCGCGCGCCACGAGCAGGGCGCGGGCTTCATCGCGCAGGGCATGGCGCGCGTCACCGGCGAGCCGGCGGTCTGCTTCGGCACGTCGGGGCCCGGAGCCACCAATCTCCTGACGGCGATCGCCGACGCGAAGCTCGACTCGATTCCGCTCGTCGCGATCACGGGCCAAGTCCCGCGCGCGATGATCGGCACCGACGCCTTTCAGGAGATCGACACGTACGGCCTCACGGTGCCGATCACGAAGCACAACTTCCTCGTGCGCTCGGCGGCGGAGCTGCTCGACGTCGTCCCCGAGGCGTTCCGGATCGCCGCGTCGGGACGGCCCGGCCCGGTCGCGATCGACATCCCGAAGGACGTGCAGAACGAAGCGCTCGCGATCGACGCGCTGCCGGCGCCCGGCCGGCCCGATCCGTCGCCCTGCGCCGCCGCCGCCGACCTCGCGCGCGCCGCGGCGCTGATCGACGCCGCCGAGCGGCCCGTCTTGCTCGTCGGCGCCGGCGTGATCGCGAGCGGGGCGTGCGACGTGCTCCGGCAGATCGCCGAGGATGCCGCGATCCCGGTGGCGGCGACGCTGCTCGGGCTCGGCGCCATGCGGCACGACCATCCGCTCTTCCTCGGCATGGTCGGCATGCACGCCGCGCGCTGCACGAATCTCGTGCTCGAGGAATGCGATCTCCTGATCGGGCTCGGCATCCGCTTCGACGACCGCGCGACGGGGAAGGCCGCGGAGTTCTGCCCGCGCGCGAAGATCGTCCACGTCGACATCGACCCGAGCGAGCTCGGCAAGATCAAGCGGCCGGAGCTCGGCATCGTGGCCGACGTGGGGTCGGTGCTGCGCGCGCTGGCGCCGCGCGTCGCGCCGTCGGCGCGCTCCGCATGGATCGAGCGCGTGCGGCGTCTTCGCGCCGCGCATCCGCTCGTGATGCCGGGCGTCCGAGGCGGGCCTGACCCCCGCGATCCGTACGGCATCATCCTGCACACCGCGGCGCTCCTCCCCGAGGACGCGATCGTCACGACCGACGTCGGCCAGCACCAGATGTGGGCGGCGCAGGCCTATCCGTTCACGCGCGCGCGCCAGTGGCTCACCTCGGGCGGCCTCGGCACGATGGGGTTCGGCCTGCCGGCCGCGATCGGCGCTGCGCTCGCCGCGCCCGACCGCACCGTCGTCTGCTTCAGCGGCGACGGCAGCCTGCTCATGAACGTCCAGGAGCTCGCGACCGCCGCGGAGGCCGGCGTCGACGTGAAGGTCGTGCTCCTCAACAACGCCCACCTCGGGCTCGTGCGCCAGCAGCAGGAGCTCTTCTACGGCGGGCGCTATCACGCGTCGCGGTTCCATGCCGAGCCCGACTTCGCGGCGATCGCGCGTGGGTTCGGGGTCCCGGCGTTCGATCTCGGCTGCGGCGATGATCCGGGCGGGATGCTCGCGCACGCGCTCTCGGTGCCGGGGCCCTTCCTCGTCAACGTTCCGATCGCCGCCGAAGAGAACGTCTACCCGATGGTGCCGCCCGGCGGCGCGAATCGCGAGATGATCGGAGGAGAGCTCCATGCCCGCGCGAGCTGACGTCGTTCTGCGCCTCCGCGTCCGCAACCACCCGGGGGTGATGTCCCACGTCTGCGGCCTCTTCGCGCGCCGCGCCTTCAACGTCGCGGGAATCATCTGCGTTCCCGTCGCCGATGGCGCCGAGAGCGCGGTGCTTCTTCTCGTTCAGGACGACGATCGCCTCGAGCAGATGATCCGCCAGCTCGCAAAGCTCGAGGACGTGTGCGCGATCGTCCGGACGGACGAGGCGGCAGCCGCGTTCGCGGCGGCTGCCGTCCTGCTATCGGCCGATCGACTGTGGCCGCTCTCGGCGGCCGATCAGAGCTCGCAGCGCCGGAAGGGCCCCGCTTGATCGGTATCCACGCACACGTCGTCGCCCGGCCCACCGTCCATGCCGTCGAGGCCGTCGTCGCCGCGCAGCAAATCGGTGCCGGCCGCGCCCTTCAGCCGGTCCGCCCCGAGCCCTCCGTGGAGCTCGTCGTCACCCTTGCCGCCGTCGAGACGATCGTCGTTTTCGCCACCGAGGACGTGGTCGTTGCCGGCGTCGCCGCGGAGGCGGTCCGCGCCGGGACCGCCGACGACGTAATCGTCGTCGGCGCCGCCGAGCAGCACGTCGTCGCCGGCTTCGCCGCAGATGACGTCGCCGCCGTCGCCGCCCTTGATGCGATCGCGGCCACCGCCGCCGAGGATGACGTCCGCGCCGGGGGTGCCGGCGATCACGTCGTTGCCGTCGGTGCCCTGGCACGGCTGATTCTTGGCGCCGTTCACCGTGCAGCCGGTGCTCGCGACGGCACCGATGCAGGGGTCGAAGGCGCAGAACTCGTTCGTCAGCACGACGGTGGCGAAGTCGGCGAAGACGACGGGCTCGCGTCCGGGCGCGGTCACCTGGTCGGCCGCGCGCTCCAAGCAAAGGCCGCGCGCGTCGATCATGAGGCTGTCCGGCAGGCCGTCGTCGACGCCGCGGAGCTCTTGCCGCGTACGGGCGAGGACCGTGGTCGTCACGGTGTTGGTCCCGGCTTGGCCGTCGAGCGCGAGCACCTCGACGTCGGTCGCCTGGAGCGTATACGCCCCGATGTTGCGCGCGACGGTGAAGCCCGTCCCGGCGGGCGCGATCGCGAAGATCTCGTCGAGCCCGCTTCCCAGGAAGTCGACGGTGTCGGTGCCGAGTCCGCCGTCGATCGTGTCGTTGCCGTCGCCGGGAAACCAGATGAACGTGTCGTCGGCGTCGCCGCCGATGATGGTGTCGCCGCCGATCCCGCCGCGCACCGTCGCCGGCGCGTCGAGACCGGTCAGGTCGGCGGCGTCATCGCCGTCCGCCAGCCGGACATCGAAGAGCGCGACGGTCGGGGCCGGGCAGGCGGCCGTCGTCGCATCGACGCGCGTGCATCCGGCCGCGAAGGCTTCGGGCGAGGGGCTCAGGACCGGCTCGCCGGCGTCGTGGAGCAGGTAGACGTCGTCGTCGCGCGTGACCTCGAGTGCGTTCACCGCGAGCGGCGAGGCGACGTAGGTCAGGGTGGCGCCGACGACGTCGATGGTGCCGCCGCAGACGACGTTGGTTCCGCCGATGCCCTCGAATCCGGCGTACTGCACCGGCTCGTAGCCGACGACCTGGAGCTCGCTGCCGCGGACGAAGTAGCAATCACCCGCCGCGTCGAGCGTCAGGAGATCGGCGACTGCGTCGGTCCCGGCGTCCGCGATCTCCTGGCGTGTCGCCGCGAGCGGTTGCGTGGAGACCACGTCGGCGCCGCCGAGCGTGGCGAGCCGCAGGGTCTCGATCCTGTGGGCGTTCAGCGTGACGGCCGCGACGTTGCGGTGAAGCGCGAAGCCGGCGCCGTCGCGCACGATCACGTAGCTCTCCGCGGCGTTGGAGCCGTTGAACTGGACGACGTCCTCGCCCGGTCCGCCGTCGACGGTGTCGTTGTCGTCGCCAGGGCTCCAGACGATCGTGTCGGCCGCGTTGCCGCCGATCACCGTGTCGTTGCCGTCGCCGCCGGTCACGACCGCGGGGTGCGCGATACCGGTCAGCACGATCCGGTCGTCGCCTAGCCGCGTCACGATCGAGAACGACGTGATCGCCGCGGCGGGACACGTGACGGTGTCGGCGTCGAGCGGGGCGCAACCGGCGGCGAGCGCGGCCGTGCCGAGCGTGATCGTCTCGGCCGGATCGTCGATCGCGTACGTGCCCGCGGCGAGTGTGATGGTCACCCGGTTCGCCGCGCTCGGGCTCGGGGCCGCGAAGTAGCCGAGCACGCCGGCCGTCAGCTCGAGATCCGCGGCAACCGCCGGCGTCGCGAGCGCGAGTGAAGCGGCCAGCGCGGCCGCGAGCTTGGTGGTCAGGTGGTGCTTCACGTCTCGTCTCCTCACCAGCCGTGGTAGGCCGGATGTCCTGGGGTCACGGCGACGAAGATGCCGTGACACGTGGCGCAGATCTTTCCGTTGGCCGAGAGCGTGCCCGCGATCGTGGCGCGGCCGCTTTCGACCGAGAGCACCCACGCTTCGAGCGCGAGGTCGGCGTCCATCGGCGTCGGGTGCTTGAGCTCGATCGCGTAGCTCGCGGTCACGGTGCAGGGCGGCTTCGGGGCGTGGCGCGACCGCATGAGCGCCCATGCCCCGGTCCAGTTGCAGTGACAGTCGAGCAGGCTGCCGATGATCCCGCCGTTCAGCACGCCGGGAAACGCGTTGTGGAACGCCTCCGGGCGGAAGGACGCGACGACCTTGTCGCCACGTACGAAGCTCCGCATCCGGAGGCCCTTCTCGTTGGCAGGTCCGCAGCCGAAGCAGATGCCGTTCGGCGCGAACTCGTCTTGCAGCGCGTGCTCCATGGCGCGTCTACTTCCGGCGCCCGCGCGCCTTGTAGAAGACGTAGTCGGTCTCGTACGGCACGAGCGCGCGCTCGCCGAGCTGCGCGGCCGTGCTGCACCCCGTCGTTGGTGCTGTGCCGCCGACCGTGGCGACGCGCTGGATGAAGGTCGTGTCGGTGAGGCGCCGGCCGTCGACGCCGCGGGTGCGGCCGACGATCTCGAGCTTCAGCCACGGGATCGCGCCGGCCTCGACGTAGACGGGGTCCGACGTCTCCGCGACCGGATTCGCCCAGACGGCGCTCGTGTCGCGCGAATGCTGCCAGGTCGGACGCGCCTTGCCGTCCTCGTCGGGATTCGGGCTCAGGAAATGCGTCGTGACCTGGTGGCCGTGGTCGTCGAAGAGCGTCGCCTGCGGCCCGTACGGCTTCCAGGCGAAGCCGTCGCCCTTCGGCGCGCACACGTAGTTCTGCGTGCCGATCGCGTGCGCGACGAGATACGGACGGTGGTCCGACGGGACGACGAGGTCGGTCGGCACGACGGGCGGGTCGATGTCCGCGTGCGCGGGTCGGGGGAGTGCCACGAGACAGGCGGCGCCGAGGGCGACGAGGCTCGTGCTCCAGGAGTGTTTCTGCATGGCGGTGAACCTTCCTTTCGTGAACGGTCGTGGAATGGAGGGAAGCCCGGCCGTTACGGCCGGGCCTCCAGGACGAGGTTGAACGGCGTCTGGGTCGCGCGCCGGATGCGGGTGAACCCGCCCTGCTCGAGCACCGAGCGGAGGCGTCCTTCCCCGGCCTGCGCGCCGAGTGCCGTGCCGACTTCCTGCGCGAGCGACGCCGGCGTGCAGACGAGCGTCGAAACCGAGTAGAACAGCCGGCCGACGGGATGGAGGTCGTCCTCGACGCGGTCACCGGCCATCGGCTCGACGAGGAGCCACGTGCCGTCCGGTGCCAACGCCTCGCGCACGTGGCGCGCGGCGCCGACCGGATCGCCCATGTCGTGGAGACAGTCGAAGAACGCGACGACGTCCCAGCCTTCGGCGGGGAACGACTTCGCCGAGGCGACCTCGAACCGCACGCGATCCCCGAGGCCGGCCGCCTCGGCGCGCTCGCGCGCCTTCAGGATCGACTCTTCGTGGTAGTCGAACCCGACGAAGGTCGAGCGCGGGAACGCCTGGGCCAGGATGATCGTGGACGCGCCGAGGCCGCAGCCGACGTCGGCGACGCGCGCGCCGCGCTCGAGCTTCTGCTGCACGCCGTCCAGCGCCGGAATCCACTCCGAGACGAGGTGCGCGTTGTAGCCGGGGCGGAAGAAGCGCTCGACGCCGACGAAGAGCTCGGGGTCGTGCTCGTGCCAGCCGACGCCGCAGCCGCTCGTGAAGCCTTGGGCCACTTTGTGGTTGGCCCGCATCGCCGCGGTCATGCCCTGGAACGCGCCGAGCACGCAGGCCGGGCTGTCCTCGTCGGTGAGGCACGCGGCGTGCGCCGCCGGCAGCGTGTAGCGCTCGTTCGCGTAGGTCACATAGCCGGCCGCCGCCTGCGCGTTCAGCCACTCGCGCACGTAGCGCTCGGTCGTGCCGGTACGCTCCGCGAGCTCGCCGGACGTCGCCGGCCCTTCGGTGAGCGCCCGGTAGAGGCCGAGCTTGTCGCCGATCACGACGAGCGACGCGGTGAGCGCCGCTCCGACGTCGCCGAGCGCCTTGTGAACGAAGGCCTCGACGTCTTGCGGCGCCGGGTCGAGCCCGACGCTTGCTGCCGCAGTGGAAGATTGCATTCTGGTGTCCTCCCTTTCGCCCTGATCGGGCTACTTTCGAGGTAGCGGTCGGCTACCCGGGAGGACGGTCGCGCGCTCGCGGCGCGCTGGCTTACAGCGTCGCCAGAACCCCGCGTGCTTCCTGGAGATCCGGACCGTCACCACCGACGGGGAAGGCCGCGACCACCGCTCGGAGGCGGGCGCCGCTCGCCGCGTCGGGACGGAGCCGTGCGAGCGCCGTCGCGGCCCGGAGCTCGAACCCGAGGGCGCCCTGGATGCGGGCCCGGTCGAGCGCCGCGTGCAGCAACGCCTCGGCGGCGCGCCGCGCGCGAGCCTTCGCCTTCGCGGGTCCGCCGTCCTCCGCGAGCACGAGGGCGGCGCCGATGCGGTCGATCTCGGGCTCGTGGTAGCGCTCACCGCTCGTCGCGACGAGCGACTTGCAGCGGTCGAGCACGTCGCGCGCCTCGCCGAGCCGGCCGGCGCGCAGCTGCGCCTCGGCGAAGAGCGCGTCGTAGGCGGTGCGCCCGAGGCTCCCGCGCACGCGGTTCCAGAGGTCGATGCCGCGCCGCCATTCCGGCAGACCCTCGTCGTCGCGGCCGAGCTCGACGAGCGCCCACCCGCGCAGCTCGAGCGCGTTCGGCATCCAGAACGGCAGCTCGTTGGTCGCGCAGTACGCCAGCGCCGCTTCGGCGCCGCGGAGGCACTCGGCCGGCTCGCGTCGCAGGAGGCGGACCCAGGCCGCGAAGATCATCGCCTGCGCGACGCTCATGGGATGCCGGAGCGCGAGCGCGTGGTCGAGCGACTCCGTCGCGAGGGCGAGCGCACGCTCGGCGTCGCCCGTCGCCCACGTCACGAGGGCGCGATAGCCGAGCGCCGCCATCTTCGGGTCCTGTCCGTACACGAGCGCGGCGCGCCGATCCTCGGGCTCGTACAGCGGCTCGCCGGCGTCGAGATGGCGGAGGGCCGCGGCCAGCTCGCCGCGGAAGAAATGCGTCGTCCAGAGGCCGTGATGCGACTCGAGCCGCAGCAGCCGATCACCACTCGCGTAGGCGATCTCGCGGTTCCGCTCCGCGAGGTCGAGCGCGGTGTCGAGCTCCCCGCCGACGCCGTAATAGATCCAGATGCCCCAGAGGATCGGGAAGGGGGGCGGACCTTCGGCCGCGCGCTGCGAGAGCTCGAGCGCGCGCGTGTACGCGTGGCCGACCTCCGGCGCGGCGTAGCCGCGCGTCGACATGCGGATCGCGCCGACCATGCTCTGGAGCGTGAGCTCCTCGCGATCGCGCTCCGGCGTTTCCGGCAGCGTCGCGAGCATGGCGAGGCCCTTCTCGAGGTGCGCCTCCGCCTCCGCGAACGCGTGGCGCGCCGCCGCGACCTGCGCGGCGCCCCGCCGATACCCGATCGCCTTGGCCGGGTCGCCGCCTTCCTCGAAGTGGACCGCGAGCTCCGCGGCGAGCTGGGCGGCCGCCGCGCCGTACGCGTGCTCGAGGGTGCGGCCGATGCGCGCGTGGACGGCGCTCCGCCGGCGCGCCGGCACGGACGCCGCCATCGCCTCGCGGTAGAGCGGATGGCGAAACGCGAACGAGCCGGCGACGGTGCCGTCGGGCCACGCCGCCGTTCCGGTCGCGCGCAGGAAGGGGCCCGTGGTCGCCAAGCGCGCGAGGCGCTCCTCGGCGCCGGCCGGGTCGCGATCCGCGCCGGCGGCGGCCGCGGCCGCCGAGAACTCGACGCCGACGAGGCTCGCCGCCTCCAGGAGGTCGTGATCGTCCGCGTCGAGCCGCTCGAGCCGTTGCTCGATCAGGTGCCGCAAGCTCTCGGGCACGGCCGCCAGCTCGCCGCGGATCTCCTTGCCGACGTGCCATTGCCGGTCGCGCTCGACGATCGCCCCGCGCGCGACCAAGTGGTCGACGAGCGTCACGAGGAAGAGCGGGTTGCCGTCGCTGCGCTTGCGGACGAGCCGGGCGACCTCGGCGGTGAAGCGGCTCCCCGTGAAGCGCCGCTCCAGGTACTCCGCCACCGCCTCGACGTCGAGGTCGTCGAGCGTCACCTCGGCCGCGCGCCGGCTCGCGACGAGGCGTTGCGCGACCGCGCGGAGCGGGTGGCGCTGCAACACGAGCTCCGTCGGCCGGTAGGTGGCGATCAGGAGGAGGCGGGCGGGGTCGCGCCGGCCCGCGACGAGCGCCAGGAGATCGATCGTCGAAGGGTCGCCCCAGTGCAGGTCGTCCATGACGACGATCAGCGGAATCTCGACGGCGACCGCCTCGCAGAGCTCCGCCATCTCGCGGAGCATCCGCTCGCGCGCCGTGCCGAGCAGATCGCGGCCGAGCCGGTCGCGGTCGTCCTCGTCGATGAACCAGGGAAGTTGCGCGAGCCACGTCGGCGCGAACCGGCGGAGCAGCGGCTTCATCCCCGGCCACGCGCGCGTCAGCCGGCCGAGCGCTTCCAGGACCGCCATGTAGGCTTCCGACGATCCGAACTGCTCGAGGCACTGGCTGCCGGTGATCGCGATCGGATGCCGCGCCGCCGCGCGCGCGACGAAGTGCTCGACGAGCGCCGTCTTGCCGGCGCCCGCCTCACCGGTGACGAACACGACCTGGCGCTCCCCGCCGAGCGCACGCGCGAGCGCGGCGTCGAGCGTCGCGAGCTCGTCCGCGCGCCCGACGATGCCGACGGCGTCGTCCGCCGCCGGCGCGCGCCCCGGCGGCCAGACGACCAGCGTGCTCCCGCCCGCCTCCGCGCCGGCCCGCGCCGCGGCCTCGGCGGTGCCGGAGACCGCCCCCACGAAGCGATAGCCGCGGCGGTGCACCGTCGCGATGAAACGCGGCGCCGTCGCGGAGTCGCCGAGGGCCTTCCGGAGCTCGGCGATGCTGACCTTCAGCACGCCGTCGGCGACGTGGGCGTCGCGCCAGACGGCGTCGAGGATCTCGTCCTTGGCGACCAGCGAGCCGGGACGCTCGAGCAGGACGCCCAGGACGTCGAAAGCCTTGGGATTCAAGGGGATGGGGTTCCCGGCGTCGTCCTCGAGCCGTTGGTTGGCACGGTCGAACCGGAAGCGGTCGAAGCGGAGGGACATCGGTCGCGAGGCTTTCTATCCCGAATTTAACTGCTCTCTAACCCTTCTCGAAGGACTTGGCGGGGCGCCTCACGCATCCTCCGCGGCCATGAGCACACATGCCGCGAAGCGCGCGACCGAGCGCGCGTTCGTCATCCAGTTCGATCCCGTCGCGGGGCGCCGCGGGCGCCTCCGCGGGCGGGTCGAGATGGTGGCCTCGGGCGAGGCCATCCGCTTCGGCTCGATCAAGCAGCTGACGACGTTCCTGGTCGACGTCCTACGCCGGCCGGTGGCCACCGAGGAGACCTTGTCATGAACGAGTTCCCGTTGATCGATCGCGAGACCGAGCTCGCCGAGCTCACCGAGGCGCTCGAGAGCGCCGCGCGCGGCACCGGCCGCGTGGTGCTGCTCGCCGGCGAGCCCGGTATCGGCAAGACCCGCCTCGCGAGCACGCTCGCCGCGGAAGCCGAGAGCCGCGGCGTTCCCGTGTGGTGGGGTCGCGGTTGGGAGGACGGCTCGGCGCCCGCGTTCTGGCCGTGGAACAGCGCGCTCCGCCGCTGGATCGAGCGCGTCGACGCGGCCGAGCTCGCGGCCGCCGTCGGTCCGTTCGGCGCCGAGCTCGCGAACGTGTTCCCGGCCCTTCGCGACCGGTTGCCGGATCTCGCGGCGGGCGACGGCTCCGAGTCGGAGCGCGCGCGCTTCCGCATCTTCGACCTCGTGAGCCGCTTCCTCGCGGCCGTCGCGAAGCCGGCCGGCCTCGTGATCGTCCTCGACGACCTCCACTGGGCGGACCGTTCGACGCTGAAGCTGCTCGAGTTCGTCGCGGCCGACCTTTCGGACGCGCGGCTGCTCGTCGTCGCCACCTATCGCGACACCGAGATCGGTACCGACCATCCGCTCGCATCGACGCTGTCGAGTCTCGCCCGCGAGTCGTCGACCCGCCGGATCATGCTCGGCGGTCTCTCCCCCGAGCAGTGCGCGCGCTGGCTCGCGTCGACGGCGCCGAATCGCGACGTCACCGCCCTCGGCGCGGCCCTCCATCAGGAGACCAACGGAAACCCGTTCCTCGTCGGCGAGGTGGCGCACCTCCTCGCCGCGGAGGAGCGCATCGAGAGCGTGCCGCACGGCGTGCGCGAGGTCGTCGGGCGCCGCCTGGCGCGTCTCGGCTACGACTGCCGCGCGACGCTCGCCGTCGCCGCCGTGTCGGGTGACGCGATCGATCCCGTGCTCCTCGAGCACGTGCTCGACGGCGTGACGCCGTCGGATCATCTCGCCGCCGCGGTCCGCGACCGCATCCTCGTCGAGGCCGAAGGCGGGCGGCGGCGCTATCGCTTCGCGCACGCGCTGATCCGCCGGGTGCTCGTGGACGACCTGGCGCCGTCGGTGCGGAGCCAGCTCCACGCCCACATCGCGAACGTGATCGAGCGCTACGGCAGCGCGGGAACGATGACGACGGAGATCGTCTACCATCTGGCCGCGGCCGGCACGGACGAGACGCTGCGGAAGGCATTCGACTACGCGTGTCGCGGCGCCGACCAGGCCGCGCGCGGTCTCGGCTGGGAAGAAGCGGTGCGGCTCTACGGCATTGCGCTCGACGTCGGTGCCCGCTCGGGTCTCGTCGATGCCGCGCAAGCGGTCGAGCTGGAGCTGGCGCTCGCCCGGGCGCTCCGCGGCGCGGGCGACGTCCCCGCCGCGCGGGAACGGTGCGAGCGCGTGATGGACGCGTGCCGGCGCGATCCCGATCCGGTGGCGTTCGCGCGCGCGGCGCTCATCTTCGCGGGCCCGCTTCCCGAGTGGGGCCGCATGGAGCCGACCGTGCGCGCCGTGCTCGAGGAGGCGTGCCTCTCGGCGGCCGCGATCGACGACGCGCTCCGCGCCCGGCTCCTCGCCCGCCTCGCCGGCGACCTCATCGCGACGAACGCGGTCGAGCAGGGCGAGCGCATCTTCGCGCTCTGCGAGGAGGCCGCGACCGCCGCACGCCGCTCCGGCGCCTCCGGCGCGCTCGCGATCGCGCTCATGGGTACGCACTACGTGACCCGGCTCGGCATGCGGCCGGCGCGGCCCGGCGAGCGGATGCCGACCTTCGAGGAGATCCTCGCCGCCGCCGAGGCCGGCGGTGAGCACGAGTACGCGGCCGCCGTCCGCTACTCGCGCGCGATGAACCTGCTCTCGAAGGGCGAGCCGGAAGCGTTCTCGAGCGAGATCGACGGGCTCGCGACCGCGGCGTCGGCGTCGCGCTCGCCCGACGGGCTCTGGCTCACGGACGCGCTGGCCTCGCTGCGTGCGTGCTTACAAGGCCGCTTCGCGGCCGCCGAAGAAGCGCGCGAGCGCGCGCTCGCGACCGGGCTCCGCATGCAGCTCGCGAACTCTCTCGGCGTGTACGTGAGCCAGCGCATCATGCTGCACGCGCTGAGCGGCCGGCTCGGCGAGATCGCCGGCGAGCTCGAGGTGTTCGTCGACGCGCATCCCTTCGGCGCGCGCTGGCGGCCGTTCCGCGCGCTCGCGCGGCTCGCGACCGGCAACGCCGTCGACGCGCGGGCCGAATTCGAGAGCATGCTCGCCGCCGGGCTCGAGCCCGCGGAGCGCGGGGTGATGTCGCGCACGTATCTCGCCGGGCTCACCGCGCTCTGCGTGGCGCTCCGCGACCGCGAGCACGCCGCGACCCTCTACGAGCGCATAGCGCGCCGCGACGACGTGTGGCAGATGGACGGCGCGCACTCGCTCGGCCCGTGGGCGCTCTTCCTCGGCCCGCTCGCGCGCCTCTGCGGCAAGAACGCGGCCGCCGTCGGCCACTTCGAGACCGCCATCCAGCTCGCCCGCCGCATGGGCTCGCCGTTGATCGTCGCGCGCGCGCAGAGCCGGCTCGCGAGCCTCATGCTGTCGCTCGATCCCAACGCGGCGAAGCGCGAGCGCATCGCGACGATGCTCGCCGAGGCCGGCCGGTGCGCGGCCGAGCTCGGGCTCGCCGACGTGACGGCGCGGGTCGACCGCCTGCGCGCCAAGCTCACGGCCGCGCCTGCGTCCGCGGCGGGGCAAGACGGCAACGTCTTCCGCCAGGAGGGCGAGGTGTGGACCGTCCGCTACGAAGGCAAGGACGTGCGCCTGAAGGACGGCAAGGGTCCGCGCTATCTCGCCGCGCTCCTCGCCGCGCCCGGACGCGAGCTGCACGTGCTCCAGTTCGTCGCGACCGATCCGGGAGCGCGCCGCGTGCTCCACGAGCAAGGACTGACGATCGCGTCCTCGACCTCGAGCGCGCCGAGCGACGACGCGCCCGACGAGCAGGCGCGCCGCGCCTACAAGACCCGGCTCGAGGATCTCCGCGCGGAGCTCGAGGAGGCCGAGCAGTTCGCCGACGTCGGCCGCACCGAACGCCTGCGCGAGGAGATCGAGCAGCTCGTGTCGCAGCTCGCGGGACGCTTCGGCCGGCGCGCGCCGCGCCAGGGTCCCGCCGAGACCGCCCGGAAGGCCGTGACGAAGGTGATCCGGACCCAGATCGGGAAGCTGTTGGAGATGCACCCAGCGCTCGGCCGCCACCTCGGCGCGACCGTTCGCATGGGCACCGTCTGCGTCTACGCGCCGGCCGAGGCCGTCGCATGGGACGTCGGGACGGCGGAGTCGCGGGGCCGGCGCCAGGTCGCGGCGCGCGGCGCGCGCAAGGTGCGCTTCCTCGCCGCGCCGCCGGTCGCGGCGACCGCGCAACCGATGCGGGTCACGCGATGAGGTGATTCTCCGACGACGGATCGAGGCGACCGGTCAGGAAGCGGAGGACGGGCTGCGGAACTGCGCCGCGCCCTCGATGCGCTCCGTCAGCGCCGCGCGCCCCGTGCTCGGGACGTCGCTCGGGAACTTCGCGTCGCTCCGCCGCCATTGCTCGAGCCACTCGGGGCCGAGCAGCACACGGCCGCGTGCCGCGGCGTGCGCGACGGCGGCCGGTGTCATCGCGAGCGTCGTCTCCGGGCGCCGGCCGGTCGGGGCGCCGCGCGCGATCACGAAGCCCGCGCCGAGCATCGCAGTGCGGACGACGGTCGCCGCGGAGTAGGTGAAGAGCTCGGTGTCGTGCGCGGCGCATTCCGCGAACACGGCCTCGAAGCATTCGAGCGTCCACATCGGTGTATCGGTCTTCTTCGAGAACGGATCCCAGAAGATGCAGTCCGGCGTCGGCGCTTGCGAGAGATGCTGGCGGAAGTCGCCCTCGAAGAGCGTCCAGACGATCGGCAGCACGTCCGAGCGCCATTCGGCGAAGCGCAGCACCTGGCTCGGTGCGGGATGGTGCAGGTGCGGGAACTTCACCGCATGGCGGAGCGCGAGCCGCAGCGAGGCGACGTCGTGCTCGAAGCTCACGAGGTGGAGCGGCCGGGCCAGATTCAGCGCGTCGCCTTCGGCCGCTCGCAGCGCGGCCATCGCATTGTGCGCGGCGCCCATGCCGACGTCCCACACGACGTACGGGGTCGCGCTCGGCTCGGCCAGCCGGTGCAGCAACCTCGACTGCTCGACGTAGAGCGCGTTCGCCTCGATCGTCGGATCGATCCCGCCGTGCATCATCTCGCCCGAGGCGCGGTGCATGATGCTGGCGTGGCCTTCCGGGGAATCGTGGATCCGGAAGCGTTCGAGCGCGCTTTCGTTCCGGCGTTTGCGCCGGCGCGGGGTCGGGATCGATGGATTGTCGTCGTCGCCGCGGGCCAGGATCAGCCGTTGGTCGTCGCGGAACGCCGCGAAGGTGTCGGCGAGGATGTGGGCGCGCATGCGGCGCATGAGGCCGCAGTAGAAGTGGACGTTGTGCTTCGCGAGCAGCTGCCAGCCGAGCGCCTCGCTCGTCTTGATGAGGTGGTGGACGTACGCCCGCGAGTAGTCGCTGCACGTCGGGCAGCCGCACTCGGCGTCGACGGGATCCTCGGAAAGCTTGTAGACGCCGCGATAGAGATTCAGCCGTCCGGTCGACGTGAACGCGACGCCCTGCCGCGCCAGCACGGACGGAATGGTGCAGTCGAACATGTCGACACCGCGCTCGACGGCTTCGAGGAGGTCGAGCGGCGTGCCGACGCCCATGAGGTAGCGGGGTAGGTCGCGCGGTAGAAGGGCTGCGGCGAATGCGGTGAAGCGCTCGCGGTCCGCTTTGCTCTCGCCGACGGCGAGCCCGCCGATCGCGAATCCGTCGAAGGGCAGGCGACGCATGTGCTCCGCGCTCTCCGCGCGGAGATCCTCGAAGCACGCGCCCTGCACGATCCCGAAGAGCGCCGATGCCGCGTCGCCCCGTGCCGCGAGGCTGCGCTCGGCCCAGCGATGCGTGCGGTGCATCGCCGCAGCGGCGACCTCGTGGTCGGACGTCGACGGCACGCACACGTCCATCGCCATCATGATGTCGCTGCCGATCGCGAGCTGGGTCGCGATGCTGCGCTCCGGGCTCAGCAGCACGCGCGCGCCGTCGACGTAGCTCCGGAAGACCGCGCCCTCTTCGGTGATCGTGCGGTCGTTGGGCAGCGAGAACACCTGATACCCGCCGGAATCCGTCAGCACCGACCGCCGCCAGTTCATGAACCGATGGATGCCCCCGAAACGCGCGAACACCTCGGGCCCAGGCCGCAGCAGCAAGTGGTACGCGTTCGCGAGCAACACGTGCGCGCCCCCCGCCTCGAGATCCTCGACGGTGAGCCCCTTGACGGTCGCCTGCGTCCCAACGGGCATGAAGAGCGGCGTCTCGACCTCGCCATGCAATGTCCGGAAGGTACAGGCACGCGCCGACGACCTCGACGCGGTCCCGTCGACACGAAAATGCAGCCGCGAAGTCATGAATAGGGAGGCTCTCTCACGTCACGCCCAACAGAGCCAGCTGCGGAATCTTTTTGAGCGAGGAGCGCGGATTGACTCCGCGCTCCGAGGGCCATCGGAGCATTTCGGGCGCGAAGCGCTCGAAAGCGCACGGGGCCGAAATGAAAAGGTCCGGGGCACCGACGCGTTCTCCACAAACGCGCCGGTGCTCCTCTCCGCGCCGAACCCATTCCCGCGCTGCGCTCCACTTCGCGCGCGGGGCGGCGGGATCTCGAAGTGACGGGATCGTGTCTAAACAAGAGTTGTTTGCTTGTCAAGCAACTTCCGATTGGGGTAGGTTCGCCGCAATGCAACGGCGGAGCAATGCCCCCAAGGGCATCAAGGATCTCTTCTACGAGACCCGTGTGCTCAGCGGTCGCGAATACACCGTCACGCGCTTCGCCAAGGAGGTTCTGGGCGGCGCGGTCGACCCGGTGATGCTCGGCTACATCGAGAAGGGAAAGCGCTTTCCGAACGAGGCTTTGGTCCGTCGGTTGGCGAAGATCCGCGAGGAGCCCGTCGCGCCGCTGCTCGCGGTGCTCTACCGCGATCGCATGCTGTATGCCTTCGGGCGTGAGCTCCGCCGCGCGCTCCACGACCCCGCGCAGGTCGAAGGCATCGAGGACGCCGATCTCGCCGTGCAGGTGAGCCGCGCGATCGCGGCGCTCCCCGACGACGGCGAGTGGATCACCACCGCGAAGTGGCGCGGCGCGATCGGCGTCGCGGTGCGCGCCGATGCGAAAGACGACGACGTCAAACGCGTCACGGATCTCTTGAAGGAACGCGGGCTCGTCGAGCAGTCGAAGGGCAAAGTGCGCCGCGTCTCGCGCCATTTCGTCGCCACGACGCTCGAAGAACGGCGCGCGCTGGCGATGGAGTTCACCGCGATCTACACCAAGGCGTTGCTCGACAAAGTGAGCTTGCCGGAACGCGCGGCGGCGACGCATCTCCGCAACCACTACTTGCACATCGAGCGTGAACGGCTTCCCGAGTTCTACCAAAAGCTCGAGAAGGCGGCTCGGGCGCTGGCCGAGGAGTTCGCGGCCGACGCCGGAGCCAGTACGGAGTTCCTGAACGTCCTCGTCGTGGGAACGCCGGTTTGACGGAGTGAGGATGCCGATCGACATGCGACGACTTGGAACGGGACTGCTTGCCGCGAGCGTGCTCGCCGCGATGCTGGTCGGCCTCGCCGGCTGCGGCGGCAGTGGCTCGAGCGGCTTCGATGCCGTTGCCAGCGAAGCGAGCATCCTCCAGCACGTCATCGACTCCGGCGATTGCGCGAAGTTCGGCGCCCAGACGTTCTGCGCGTCGGGCGTCGAGGCGCCCGTACGGCCCTTCGAGGGCGCGCTCGTGAAGATCCAGCAGCCGGTCGACACGCCGCTCGTTTGCACGGGCAGCCAGTTCGCGGAGCAGTGCACGGCGCCGCTGGCGTTCACCACCGAGGGTTTCAACGAGCCGAGCAGTCTCCTCGCCGCCGTCAGCGAAACCGAAGCGGGTCCGTGGACCCTCGCCGCCGTCGAGGTCACCGAGGGCGTCGACGGCGGTCCGCGCACCGTCTCGATCGCGGTGCCCGGGGACACCAGCGATCGCGGACCGGCGCCGCTGATCGCCGCGGTCCTCGTCTACCAGGGCACGCCGCCCGAGAACTTGCCGATCGTGAGCGGGCAGCTCTCCGACTTCCAGGTCGATCTCGTCTACGTGAGCCAGCGGCTCGAGATCGTCGTCCCGCGCTGATCGCGGCTCGCCATGCAACGCGCGGTTACTTCGCCCAGCCCTCGCGGAGCGGCGCGAAGAAGCGGAGCGTGATCTTGCGAGTCTGGAAACGCCAGCCGTCCGCGGTGCGGACGTAGCGGTCGTCGTACCAGCCGGCGCCGATCATGCTCTCGCCGTTCACCTCGGCGCGCAGATCGATGTAGCACGCGCCGGTCGCCGTATCGCCATCGAGATCGACGACGTGCTGTTGGATGAAGGGCAGGAACGTCGAGCCCGCCGTCAGCATCTCGCGGAAGCCCGCGAGCAGCGCCGCGCGCCCGACGATCGGCGGGCGCGTCCCCGGATCCATCGAGCCGTCCTCGGCGAACAGATCGGCGAGGGCTTCGAGATCGTTCTGCCAGACGTAGTGCGCGTAGCGGCGGGCGAGATCGCGGATCGCTTCGAGGTCGGCGAGATCGCGGAGCGTACGGTCGGCGCTCATTCGGCGAGATGATCGAGGTATTCCGAGAGGCCGTAGCCGACGCGATCGCCCCAACGCCACTCGGTCATGCCCTCGGCGATGCGCGTCACCTTGCCGTCGCGGCGGTTGCGGAGCGGGATCATCGCGAGGACCTTGCCGCTGATCTCGTGGACCGCGCCGTCCTTGGTCGTCGCGCGGACGCGAATGCGATCGTGGAGCTGCTGCTCGCCGACGAAGTCGGTGTCGACCTCGGTCTTCACGATCGCCGCGTTCGGCTGACCTTTCCGGTAGACGTAACCCGCCTGGATCTGCCGGCCGTCGCGCTGCACGACGAGGCTCGGGCATGCGCCGAGGTCGTCGCCGAAGCTCATCGTGAGCCAGCGGTAGTATTTCGGCGCTTGCCAGTAGCGCGGGCCCCAGGAGTGATCGCGGAGCCCCGGAGCGTTCAGCTCGTATCGTTGTCCGTCCACCACCAGTGTGCCGACGGCTTTGCCGTGCTGCTCGAGATGGCCCTTCGCGAACTCCTGACCGGATTTCTCGACGCGCGCGCTCACCCAGCGGTCGCCGTCGCGCCGGCGCGGCTCGCCGCCGTAGCCTGGTGAGAGTCCGAGGTACGCGACGTCGAGCTCGACGGACACGAACGGGTTGCTCGCGAAGGCGGCCTTGGGATCGGCCATTTCGAGCGGGTCCGCCAGCATGCACGCATGGCCGCGATAGGTGACGCGGTGCTCGACGAAGGGCGTCTTCACCTCGAAGCGGAGGCCGCCGGCGTCGTGCGCGTCGTTCGAGGCGATCTCGGGCCGCTTGTACATGAACGCGACGCGTCCGTCGGGCAGGTAGAAGCACGTCGTCATCTCGCCCTTGCCCTCGTTCGGCCGGTTGCCGAGCCGCACGAACCCCCCGACGCGCAGCTTCGGGTCGAAGAAGTTGTAGTACGCGCTCTCGTTGAAGTTCTCCTCGCCCGTGTTCTCGTGCATCAGATCGTCGGTCGGGAGGAGGACGAGCTCGGCGTCGGCCATGGCGCACTCCCTACGCGATCCGCTCGCGGCGACGCAACCGTCCAGCTCACGGCGCCGGCTCGCTTTGGCTCGCCCGGCGCCCATGGTAAGGCCGGCGGATGATCTCCACCGGTGATTTCAAGCGGAACCTCCGCATCCAGATCGACGGCGAGCCCTACGTGATCCTCGACGTCCACGTGCAGTCGCCGTCGGCGCGCGGCGCGAGCTCGCTCTCGAAGATCAAGGTGCGGAACATGAAGACGGGCCAGGTCTTCGACAAGACGTTTCGTGGCGGCGACAAGGTCGAGGAGCCGAACGTCGAGCTCCGGCCCATTCAGTTCCTCTACCGGGACGACGACGGGTTCCACTTCATGGACACCCAGTCGTACGACCAGTTCATGCTCACCGCCGACGACCTCGGCGATCTCGGCGGCTATCTGAAGGACGGCATGAGCAGCATCCGCTCCGTCCTCTTCAACGGCGACGTGATCTCGGTCGAGCTCCCGAACACGGTCGTGCTCCAGGTCGTCGACACGGCGCCCGCGGTGAAGGGTGCCACCGCGCAGGCGCAGACGAAACCGGCGACGCTCGAGACCGGGCTGGTGATCCAGGTCCCGTCCTACCTCGAGAGCGGCGAGCTCGTGCAGGTCGACACGCGCGAAGCGCGCTTCATCGCTCGCGCCAAATAGATTTCGGCCCCGTGCGCTTTTCGGGGCATGCGCCCCGAAAATGCTCCGAGGGCCCTCGGCGCCCGAAGTGAATTCCGGCGCCTCGCTTCCGCTAAACGACGAGCGGCGCGCCGAGGCCGCTCTGGATCGGCGTGTCGTCGAGCTCGTCCAGCTCCTCGATCTCGGGTGCGTCGTCGTCGAACGGCGTCTCGTCGATCGTCACGTCGGGCGTGAAGCTCGGCTCGTCGACGGCGTCGACGAGATCGATCTCGCCGCTGAATTGCGTCTCGGTCCCGACCTCGACGCCGGCCTCGTCCGGCAGCGGCGGCCGGACGACCGCGATCAGCACCGCGGCCGCGACGAGCCCGGCGGGCGCCGCGCCCCAACCCCGCAAGGCCCGGCGGAGGTCGGTCCACGGCCGCGGGCGCGCCTCCCACCGATCGACGGCGCGTGCCACGAGCCACGATCCCGCGAGCACCGGCAGGACGACGAGCGCCTGCGCGCTCCCGATCCACCAGAGCGGCGTCACCGCGAGGAGCGCCAGCATCTGCAAGAACACGTGCGCGCCGTACACCGCGAGGCTGCGCCGTCCGAGCGTCGCGATCGCCGCGGCGCCCGCCGAGCGGCGCATGTGACGCCACCCGACCGCGCTCGTCGTCAGCACGACGAGCGTCGCCGCGAGGTAGCGCAGCAGCTCCCCGGTCGTGAGGGGGACCTTCGCGAAGCTCACGAACGTCGGCTCCGGGACGATGTCGAAGCGCGGGCCGTACGCGAGCGACGTCGTCACGATGAACGCGATCCATGCCCCGGCCATCGCGACGCGCCACGCGCGCCGGCCGCGATCGAGCCGCGGCACGACCATGCTGAAGAGGAGCCCGGCGACGAAGAACGCCTGCCAGAGGAGGAACGGAAACTCGACGCTCGCGCGCGGCGAGAACGCGTGAGGATCGTGGCGGCCGTAGGTGAAGACCGCCGCGCTCACCAAGGCGACGAGCGGCCAGAGTCCCCGGCGCAGGAGTGCGAACGCCGCCGGCGTGACTAGCAGCATTGCAACGTACAGCGGAAAGACGTCGATGTACGACGGCGCCTCGCGAAGAAACGCGATGTCGCGCACGAGCGCCAGCGGATCGGCCGCGGGAGAGCGCGTGCCTCGCAGCACGTCGAGCGTCACGATGATGCCCGTAAGCGCGTAGTGCACGCCCAGCAGGTAGACCGCCCGCGCCCAGAGACGGGCGGTCGACGCCCGGAGGTGACGGTCGTCGCGCGGGCGGAGATACGCGAGGCCGACGCCGAGCCCCGCCACGAACACGAAGCCGCCGGCCGCGAAACGCGTGTAGTCCACGATCCACGGCGTGAGGACGCCGAACTGCACGCCCTCGTGCACGAGGTGCACGAGGATCATGTCGATCAGGCAGAGCCCGCGCCAGAGATCGAGCCGCCGATCGCGCACGGCGCGGAAGATACGACGGAGCTACGAATTCGACAACGCGGTTCCGGCCCCGTTCACCACGATTCGACCCAGGGGCGCACGTCGAGCTCGTGGGTCCAGGCGCTCCGCGGCTGCTGGAAGAGCGTCCAGTAGTTCTCGGCGATCGCGTCCGGGTCGAGGAGCCCGTCGGGACCACGCTCGTCCTTGAGATTCGGGAGGAACCCGTTCAGGCGGTCGCCGTCGATTCCGCCATCGATGACGACATGCGCAACGTGGATGCCCTGCGGTCCGAATTCGCGGGCGGCCGTCTGCGCGAGCGCGCGGAGCGCGGCTTTCGCCTGGGCGAAGCCGCCGAACATCGCCTTCCCCCGGAGCGATCCCGAGGCCCCCGTGAACAGGATCACGCCGCGTTGCCGCGGCAGCATCACGTCGAGCGCCGCCTTTGCGAAGAAGAAACCCGCGAGCGCGTTCACTCTCCACATGCTCTCGAGGAACTCGGCGTCCATGTCGCGGAACGGCCGCGGCCAGTTGCCGCCGGCGTTGAAGATCGCGGCTTCGAGGGGCGCGTCCGCCCGCTCCGCGCTCGCGACGACGCGCCGGACGGCGGCTTCGTCCGTGACGTCGCCGACGACGGCCTCCGCATCGGCGCCCGCGGCTTTCAGATCCGCCAGCGCCGCGGCGATCTTCTCCTCGGAACGCCCCATCACGGTCACGCGGAAGCCCTCGCGCGCGAAGCGGCGCGCGATCGCCGCCCCGAGCCCGCGCGTCGGCCCCACGCCGAGCACCACTGCCGATCGTTTCGCCATCACGCCTCCTTCGTCGCGGCCGTCGCCGCCGCGGACCCGCGCCCGCGCTTCGCCCGTGCGACGCGGAGCCGCCGGACGTCGAGCCGCTTCCCGGTATGCTCGTCGACGACGACGGGACGCACCTCGCGTCCGGTCTCGTGGTCGACGAGGGTCACCGGCGGTCCGTTCTCGTCCCACAGCCAATCCGCGCCCCACCGGAACATCGCCGCCAGCACGTCCCAGAACGCCCGGCCCTTGTCGGTCAGCCGATACTCGTAGCGGACGGGACGGTCGGCGTACGCCTGCTTCACCATCAGTCCCTCGGCGACGAGCCGCGCGAGCCGTTTCGCGAGCACCGCGCGCGGCACGTCGAGCCCGCGCTGGAAATCCTCGAAGCGGCGCTTGCCCGCGAACGCTTCGCGGAGCACGAGCGGGGTCCACCAGTCACCGATGAGATCGGTCGCGCGGGCGATGGGGCAGGGCCAGGAGTCGAAGCGGGTGCGGCGCATCAGTCCAGAGGGGGGACCTCTCCCCCTTCGCTGCGCGCGGCAAAGCCGCGCGAGCTCATCCCCCGGTTCGCCGTCGGTCGGCCGCGCGCCTCGCGACCTGCGGTCACGCCACCGCCTCGATGCGCGCCGGCACGTGCTTGTGCCACGGTGTCCCCGCGAGCCAGTCGCGATCCTCCGACGACGTCAGCTCGTTCGGCGCGATCCCGTGTACGACCGATCGGCCGTCGGGATCGGGATAGGCGAGCCCGAGGCCGTTCGGCAGGCTCACGTGACCCGCCTGCATGCAGTCGTTGACCTCGACGACCGCCTCGGCGCTGCCGCGCTTGGTCGTGATCCGAACGCGCCCGCCGTCGGCGACGCCGAGCGCCGCCGCGTCGTCGGGGCTCATGCGAAGCGCGCCCGCGGCGTCCTTCTTCCGCCACTCGGGGTTCCGGAAGATCGTGTTGGCCGTCGACGTCCGCCGCTCGCCCGCGGTCAGCACGAACGGAAAGGCGCGCTCGTGTGCCGGCGTCTCCGACGGCAGGGCACGCAGCTCGTCCATCAGCTCGTGCACGGTGAGATTGATCTTGCCGTCGGGCGTCGCGACCCGGCGCCACGTCTCCTCGTACTCGTCGACGGTGAAGGTCACGCCCGAGCGGCGGGTGCGGATCGCCTCGAAGAGCGCCTCGCCGAGCGCGGGGCCGTCGCCGTCGAAGCCGGCGCGGCGCACCGACTCGGGATAGCTCATCGCGCACGTGTGCGCGGCGCCCCAGAGCAGGGCGACCGCCTCGTTCCCGGCGCCGAAGGTCGGGCCGAGCGTCTCGTAGAGAATGACCGGCACGAGACCGGCGAGCTCGGGATGCTCCATCGTGAACTGGAGGAACGCGGGCGCGAACACGGTGCGCCCCTGCTTTGCCGCCGCGTGCAACGGCTCCAACAGCGCGTCATCCAGAGCGCCGATCGCGCGCACCAACCGCCGATGGATCTCGGGCTCGGCGAGCGTGCCCGCGAGCGGCGGAAAGAGCGGCGCGCGCAGCTGGAACACGTTGTGCGGGAACTCGAGCGTGAAGAACGTCGCCTCCCACTTCTCGAACTGGGACGGCGCCGGCAGCACGTAGTGCGCGTGCCGTCCCGTCTCGGTGAGCGCGACGTCGATCACGACGACCAGCTCGAGCGCATCGAGCGCCTCGCGCATGCGCCGGCTGTCGGCGAGCGAGTGGCAGGGGTTCGTGCTCTCGACGATCATCGCGCGGAATCGCTTCGGATGGTCGGTCAGGATCTCGTCGGGGATGACGTTCGCCGGAATGAGGCCGGTGATGATGCGGTGGCCGCCGACGGGGCTCGTCTTTCCGCCTTCCTTGCCGCCGCCGAGGCCCGCCATGCGGGTGTGGATGTTCATCCCGCCCGGCTTCGCGAAGTTTCCGGTCAACAGGTACAGCAGCTTCTCGAGGTACGAGTTCAGCGTCGAGTGCGGCGCCTGCTGGATGCCGAGGTCCTCGAAGATCGAGACGCTCTCGGCGGCGGCGATCCGCCGCGCTGCCTTCCGTACGAGCTCCTCGGGGACGCCGGCGCGCGCGCAGTAGTCGGCGACGGGGATGTCGCGCAGCACCGCGAAGATCTCGTCCTCGTTCACGGTGTGCCCGCGCAGGAACTCGTGGTCGACGAGGTCCTCCTGCACCAGCACGCCGAGCATCGCGGAGAGGCAGAACGCGTCGGTGCCCGGCTTCACCGCGAGATGGATGTCGGCGAGCTCGGCGCTTTCCGTGCGGCGCGGGTCGATGACTATCAGGGCGCGCTTCTCGTCGGCCGCGATCTCGCGCAGCACCGCCCGCGCCCGCGGGAAGCCGTGCGACTGCCACGGGTTCTTGCCCACGAACACCGCGACCTCGGCGCGCTCGAAGTCGCCGGTCGTGTGGCAGCGCGGGCGGCCGTAGAGCTGGCCGTCGACCCAGAACTCGCCGGTCTTCTCCTGCGCGAGCGCGTTCGACGTGTAGATGGATCCGAGCGCGCGCCGCACGGCGCCGCTGTACGCGCCGCCGAGATGATTCCCCTGGCCGCCGCCGCCGTAATAGAAGATCGTCGATCCGCCGTGCGTGTCGCGGATCGCGACCAGACGCTCCGCGATCTCGCCGATCGCCGTGTCCCAGTCGATCTCCTCGAACGTTCCGTCGGCGCGCCGCCGGAGCGGCGACGACAGGCGGTGCCGGCCGTTCTGGTAGTGATCGAGCCGCTGCGCCTTCTCGCAGGCGTAGCCGCGCGAGCCGGGATGGGCGCGGTCGCCGCGCACCTTCGTGATGTGACCATCCTCGGTCTTCACCTCGATGCCGCAGTTCACGCTACAGAGGATGCACGCCGTCTGGTGCCACGCGTCGCTCATGGAAGCCCTCCGTCGGGAGTCAGTTCAACGAAGAAATGTACTGCGCGCGCCGCTCTGGCAAGGGGATTCCGGCCGCTGGTAAGCACCTCGAATGGCGCTCACGACACGCGAGATCAGCAAGCAGGCGAAGCGTCTCGCGCTTCGCTACCGGATCGACAAGGGCAAGGGCTTTCGTCTGAAGGACTTCGACCCGGGCGACACGGCCGGTCTCGGCGACGCGTACAAGGAAGGGGCGAAGGAGCTGCTGCAACGCGGGGTGCAGCGGCTCGCGGAGCTCCAGGAGAAGCTCTACGCGCAGGATCACTGGGGCGTGCTCCTGATCTTCCAGGCGATGGACGCGGCCGGGAAGGACAGCGCCATCGAGCACGTGATGTCGGGCGTGAACCCGCAGGGGTGCTCGGTCACCGCGTTCAAGCAGCCGTCGAGCGAGGAGCTCGACCACGACTACCTCTGGCGCACGACGCGCGCGCTCCCCGCGCGCGGCATGATCGGCATCTTCAATCGCTCGTACTACGAAGAAGTGCTGGTGGTGCGGGTGCATCCGGAGATCCTCGAACGCCAGCACCTGCCGAAGGTCTGCACCGGCGAGCGCGTCTTCGAGAATCGCTACGAGGACATCGCCGGCTTCGAGCACTACCTCGACCGCAACGGCATCATCGTCCGGAAGTTCTTCCTGAACGTCTCGAAGGGCGAGCAGAAACGGCGCTTCCTCGCGCGCATCGACGAGCCGGAGAAGAACTGGAAGTTCTCGGTCGCGGACGTGAAGGAGCGCGCGCACTGGAGCGAGTATCAAGACGCCTACGAGCGGGCGATCCGCGCGACCGCCGCGCCGCACGCGCCGTGGTACGTGATCCCGGCGGACAACAAGTGGTTCACGCGGCTCGTCGTCGCCGCGGTGATCGTCGAGACGCTCGAGGGTCTGGAGGTCGACTTCCCGGTGCTCGATCCGACCCGCCGCGCCGAGCTCGAAACCGCACGCGCGCTCCTCGCGAGCGGCAACGGCGGCGCGAAGCCCGGCAAGTCGGGGAAGCGTCGGAAGCCGCGGAAGGCGCGGAAGCCCCAGAGGGATGGATGAGCTCGGTAGTTCTAGTGCGTGGCGAGGCCCCCGCCGACGTCGACGCGATCCGCGACGTCATGACGCG
>DAIQBH010000007.1:0-57700 GCA_036781285.1 Thermodesulfobacteriota bacterium
GACGTTGCGAACGACCAGCGCAAGGTCGTGTACCAGCAGCGCTCCGAGCTCATGGACGCGTCCGACATCCTCGACGCGATCCGCGCGATCCGCGCGGCGGTCGAGAACACGGTGATCGACGAGCATGTGCCGCCCGAGAGCGTCGAGGGGTCGCGCCCGACGAGCGCCGACAGGTTCACGAGCGCGAGCGTACGGTCGACGCGCGCCGCGATCTCGGGCGGCGGCACACCGAGCTGCCCGGGGCCGAACGCCACCTCGAGCCGCACGTTGGTCGAGAAGAGCTGCGCCTCGAAATCCTGGAACACCATCGCGACCCGGCCGGCGAGCGTGCCGACCTCGGCTCCCAGGAGCTCCGCCTCGCCGAGGCGGATCGAGCCGCCGCACGCGGCGGGTGCCAGCGACGGCACGAGCGCGTTGATGCAGCGAAGCAGCGTCGACTTCCCCGCGCCGCTCGCGCCCATGATGGCGACGAGCTCGCCCGGCGCGGCCGCGAACGAGATGCCGGCGAGCGCCTGCACCGTCGGGTCGTCGTACCGACAGCTGAGGTCGCGGACCTCGAGGCGGCTCACAGGAGCGCGAGCCCGATGGCGGCGAGCACGAGGCCCGGGACGACGACGAGGGCGAGCGCCGTGTTCGCCGAGGCATCGGCGACGAGCGCCGGAAGCACCCCCGCCGCGGTGAGGTTGCCGCCGCCGAACGCGATCAGCGCGCCGGCGAGCGCGAGCCCGACCCCGAGCGCGCGCCGTCCGGCAGAGAGCGGCGGCCGCGGCCCGAGGACGTCGGTATGGAGGAGGCGCACGCGACGCACGCGCGGATAGAGCACCGCGAGCAACAGCGGAGCGAGCACGAGCGACGTCAGCATGTTGTTCACGATGACGACGTTCGCGAGAACGGCAAACGGCACGAAGCCGAGGATCTGGAGGCCGAGGCCGACCGTCGCCGCGCAGAGGCCGGCGCCCGTCGCCACCACGACGACGAAGAGCACCCACGCGCCGGGCGTCGTCGGCACGGGGTCGCCGGTCGCGCACGCACGCCACAACCGATACGGCGCGAGCGCGTACAGGAAGTTGCCGGTGAAGCCGAACACGTCTCCCGGTCCGAGGCCGGCGAAGAAGTCGCCGATCAGGTTGCCGATCGCCGCACCCCAAGCGGCGGCCGGGCCGAAGAGAAACGAGCAGACGACCGGCAGCGCGTTCGCCGGCCGGAAGTGCGTGACGCCCGGAATGATCGGCACCACCATGAACGGAATCAGCACCGCCGCGTAGAACGACGCGCACATGGCGGTCAGCACCACCATCCGCGTGTTGCGCCACATGTCCGTGAGCTCGTGCGTCACCATCGTGCGTTGCCGCCCGCGAATCGGGCCGGCTATGCTAAAGACCTGCCCGCGCGCGCGCGGTCAAGCCCGCGCGGGCCGTGCGCCGTCGACGCACGGCAGCGCAGCGCGCGGACAAGAGATACGAATGTCGCGCACCGCGTTCCTCCGCCTCGAATGGCTCCTGTCGATCGCTCTCACCGGCCTTGCGATCGTCTGGGCCTGGGCGCGCGATCTGCCGCTGGCGGCCGCGCTCGCGCCGAGCGTCGGCGGCGTGATCGCCGGCCTCGCGGCCGGCGCCGCGCTCTGGGCGACGATCCCACTCCTCCTCCGCTCGCCCTCGATGCGACGCGTGTGGACCGACGTGCTGCTGCCGTTCAGTCGGAGTCTCGCCACCCGCGACGTCGTCGTCATCGCGCTCCTCTCGGGGCTCACGGAGGAGCTCTTCTTCCGCGGCATCTTGCTGCCGGAGATGGGCCTCGTTCTTTCGAGCCTGTGCTTCGGCGCGCTGCACGCGCTCTGCCGCGTGTACTTCGTCTGGGCGACGCTCGTCGGCGCCGCATTCGGTGCGCTCGCGCTCACCATCGGGTCGCTCGTTCCCGCGATCGTCGCGCACGCAACCTACAATTTCGGCGCGCTCCTGGTCCTGCGACGCGCTGGTGCCGACCCGAGCTCCTCCGTGGTCGACGCCACGATTGCGTCCCCGCATGGCATCGGTTAGGAAACCGCGATGCTTCTACGCCGCGTCGCTCCGACGTTGCTGCTCGTCGCGTTCGGAGCTGCGTGCGGCACGCCGCCGCGCCTCAACGCCGACCAGTACTACACCGAAGGCAAATCCGCGTTCGCCGAGGAGAACTACGAGGTCGCGATCACGAGCTACAAGAATCTCCTCGACCAGTACCCGTTCGATCCGCACGCCGAGGAGGCGGAGCTCACGATCGCCGAGTCGCACTACAAGAAGAAGCAGTACGCCGAGGCGATCGCGGCCTTCAACGACTTCCAGCGCATGCACCCGATGAGCCCGGAGCTGCCGAAGGTCTACTACTTGCTCGGCAAGAGCTTCGACAAGCAGATGACGACGCCCGACCGCGACCAAGGCGCCGCCGACAACGCCCAGGGCTGGTATCGCGTCGTCATCGACCGCTACCCCGACAGCGTGTACGCGCCGAAGGCGCGCCGCCGCATGGCGCGGTGCCGCGAGTCGATGGCCGAGCACGATCGCCGGGTGGCGAAGTTCTACTTCGAGCAGGACAACATGCGGGCCGCCGAGAACCGGGTGAAGTCGATCCTCGAGAAGTTCCCGGACACGGTCGCCGCGACGCACGCGCTCCAGGATCTCGCGAAGGCCTACGAGAAGCGCGGCGACGCTCCCGCGGCCGAGAAGGTGCGCGCCGCCGCCGACGAGCGGGCCGCACTGTACGCCAGCATGCCGGAGAGCGGTCCGGGCTCGCGCCTCGAGGGAGCCGTGCCCGAGGCACGGACCCCGATCACCGACGCGCTCGTCGCCGAGCTCGTCGCGAGCTACGGCCCGAGCGACGGCGGCGGCACGGTCGTCGCGACCCCGGCGCTCATCGATCCCGCGACCGGCCCGAAGATGCCCGCCGGCACCGGTAACCCGGCCGCGTACCAGCCGATCGGACGCGGCGCGGGCATGGGCGGCGCGGGCATGGGCGGCATGGGCACGGGTCGCTACTAGTGTCCCGCTCGGGGCACTAGGGACCCCCGGGGTCCTCGACCGCGGAGTCCGCCCATGACCTCCGTGCCGACGGTGCCACGGCTGCGGGACGCCTCCGTGCTCGTGATCGGCGTCGGCGCGCTCGGCTGTGCCGCGGCCGACGCCCTCGCGGCCGCTGGCATCGGCCGGCTCTCGATCGTCGACTACGACCGCGTCGAGCGTTCCAACCTCCACCGCCAGCTCCTGCACCGAACGGCCGACATCGGCCGGCCGAAGGTCGAGTCCGCCGCCGAGACGCTTCGTGCCCGCTACCCCGAGCTCGCGATCACGACGACCGCCGCACGCTTCGACGCCGCGAGCGCGGCGGCGCTCGTCGCCGGCGTCGCCTGCGTGATCGACGCGACCGACGGCATCACGACCAAGTTCCTCGTGAACGACCTGGTGGTCGGTCTCCGGACGCCGCTCGTGCACGCCGGCATCGTCCGGTTCCAGGGCCAGCTCATGACGATCCTGCCCGGCGTCTCCGCGTGCTACCGCTGCCTGTTCGGGGCGCCGCCCGACGAAGGCAGCGTGCCGTCCTGTCAGGAGGCCGGCGTGCTCGGCTCCATGGCGGGCACCATAGGGGCGCTCCAGGCGGCGGAAGCGGTCCGCCTCGTCATGGGAAGCGGCGGGCTCCTCACGGACCGGCTCCTCACCTACGATGCGCTGGCCGGTCGCTGGCGCCACGTGCGCCTCCGCCGGAACCCCGCGTGCCCGGCCTGCCGCCACCTCACGACACCTGTGGCTGCGAGCGCGAGCACCAGCTAGAAAGGGCCCTTTGGAACGGCCCCAGGCAAAGGCCGTCTCGTAGAAGGCCGTCTTTCACGAAGGAGATTCCTCACATGCCCATTTCGGTTCGCATCCCCACCCCGCTTCGCAAGTTCACCGGCGGCGCCGAGAGCGTCACGGCGAGCGGCGCCACCGTCGCCGCGGTCGTCCAGGACGTCGAGGGCCGCCACCCCGGCCTGAAGGAGCGCATCTGCGACGACGCCGGGAAGGTTCGCCGTTTCGTCAACGTGTACGTGAACGGCGAGGACATCCGCTTCCTCTCGAGCCTCGACACACCGGTCAAAGAGGGCGACGAGATCTCGATCGTTCCGGCGATCGCCGGCGGCACGGCCTGAGCGCACGCTCCATGTCCACCGGCGCCAACGCGACCGGCGGCACTGCGAGCGTCCTCGACCTCGTCGGCAACACGCCGCTCGTCCGGATCCGGGTCCTCACCCGCGACCTCCCGTCCGCCGTCCGGGTCTACGCCAAGCTCGAAGGGTTCAACCCGGGCGGCTCGGTGAAGGACCGGCCGGCGCTCAACATGATCCGGGACGGAATCGCGAAGGGGACGCTGCGTCCGGGCAAGACCATCATCGACTCCACCTCCGGCAACACGGGGATCGCGCTCGCGATGATCGGCGCGGCACTCGGCTATCCCGTCGAGCTCGTCATGCCGGAGAACGTCAGCATCGAGCGGAAGAAGATCATCCGCGCCTACGGAGCCGAGATCATCTTCTCGAGCGGCCTCGAAGGATCGGACGGCGCCATCCGGCTCTGCCGCGAGATCCTCAAGAAGGACCCGGAGAAGTACTTCAAGCCGGATCAGTACTTCAACGAAGCCAACCCGCAGGCCCACGAGCTCACGACGGCGCCGGAGATCTGGAAGCAGACGAACGGCGAGGTCACCCACTTCGTGACCGGCCTCGGGACGGGCGGCACGATCATGGGCACCGGCCGCGGGCTCAAGAAGCTCAACCCGGCGATCCAGATCATCGGCGTCGAGCCCGACGATGCGTTCCACGGCCTCGAAGGTCTGAAGCACATGGCCTCGTCGATCGTGCCCGGCATCTACAAAGAAGAGGAGCTCGACGAGAAGATCCCCGTCGGCACCGAGGATGCCTACGACATGGTGCACAAGCTCGGCACGGTCGAGGGCATGGTCGTCGGGCAGTCGTCGGGCGCGAACCTGGTGGGCGCCCTCCAGGTCGCGCGCCGGCTGGAGCGCGGGACGATCGTCACGATCTTCTGCGACTTCGGTCTCCGGTATCTCAGCACGAATCTCTGGCTCGGCCACGACGAGTGAGCTCTGCGCCGTGCGGTTGGATGACGAGCAGATCGAGCGCTACAGCCGGCAGCTGATCCTCCAGGAGGTCGGCCCGCGCGGCCAGGAGCGTCTCCTCGCGTCGCGCGTCGCCGTCGTCGGGACGGACGCCGCGGCGGCGCACGTCGTCGCGTACCTCGCCGCGGCCGGCGTCGGCGCGATCGCGGCCGATCCCGCGCTGCACGCGGCGATCGACCCGCGACAGGCCGATTGCACGGTCGGCACGCTGGCGACCGCGCCGGCCGTCGTCGACGCGCTCATCGTCAGCGCCGCGAGCGGCGACAGCGCCACCGAGCGGCTCGCCGCCTGGCGTGGCCGTTCGTCGGTGCGCTTCTGGATCGCCGCCGGCCATGCGGGCAGCGTCCCGCCGTGCCCTACGTGCGCGCTCGCGGATCGGGCGCCGCATGCCGCGATCCCGGCCTTTTCGCGGCTGTACGACGCAACGCTCGGCAGCATCGTCGCGACCGAAACCGTCAAGTCACTGATCGGCATCGGTGTTCCGCTCACGGGCCACGTGCTGGCCTACGACGTCGCGACCGCGACGCTCGAGCGGCGCGTGGTGCGGAAAAGTTGCGCGTGCGCCGAGACGGTATGACCTGATCCACTCGAGGGATCCTCCCCCTCGCCTCCTTTCCTCGCGGCACGTGTCCCCAGCCGGCTGCCTCCAAAACCGGCAGACCTGGATAGAAAGCATGCACGAGCGGCGGGCTTCGGACGCGGCTCCCCGTGCGCACGCGGGCTTGCGGCTCGCGGCCTAATGGGCACGCGCATTGCTCCCTTATGGCTGCAATGCGCACCCGTTCTCTGGACGCCGCGCTCGCTGGTCGGGCGGGCGTCTTCTACGAAGCCCACGCGCCGCCGTCTCGTCTCGCATGCTGCCGCCACGCCCAGATCGAACACGGGGCGTAACAACTCACCGGCGCCCCGGCTCAACCACGCCGCCCGCCTGTAGCAACGGAGGACTAGAACGATGAACAAGTCGACACTGATGACGAAGCCGCGCCGGTGGCCCACGATCGCGGGTGCCGTGCTCGGCACACTCGTGCTCGCGCACCTGGGCCACGCCGAGGAGGCTGCCGATGCGCCCGTAGCGTTCACGGCCGCCATGGCCGAACAGCTCGCCAACAACAAGATCGCGCTCGATACGGTCTGGGTCTTGATTGCGGGCATGCTCGTCTTTTTCATGAACCTCGGCTTCGCGATGGTGGAATCCGGTCTCGCGCGCGCGAAGAATTGCGTGAACATCCTCGCGAAGAACTTCATCGTGTTCGGATGCTCGTCCCTCGCCTTCTACATCATCGGTTGGGGCCTGATGTTCGGTGACGGGAACAGCCTGATCGGAACGCAGGGCCTGTTTTTCGTGGGTGGGGCGGACAACAGTCCGGCGACCGGTGACGCCTATCAGGGCGTCTACTCCTCGATCGCCTGGGCGGGCGTGCCGATCTGGGCGAAGTTCTTCTTCCAGCTGGTGTTCGCCGGCACCGCGGCGACCATCGTGTCGGGTGCGGTAGCCGAGCGCATCAAGTTCTTGTCCTTCATCGCGTTCAGCTTCGTGATCGTCGGCATCATCTACCCGATCACCGGCCACTGGATCTGGGGCGGCGGGTGGCTCGCGAAAGCCGGCATGTGGGATTTCGCCGGTTCGACCGTGGTCCACTCGGTCGGCGGCTGGGCTGCGCTCGCGGGCGTCATGATGCTCGGACCCCGCATCGGAAAATACGCCAAAGACGGCACGGTGAATCCGATTCCCGGCCACAGCATGACGTCGGCGACGCTCGGTGTGCTCGTCCTCTGGTTCGGATGGTTCGGCTTCAATCCCGGCAGCACGATGGCGGCGGCCGCCGGCGACATGGCGCGCATCGCGGTTACGACCAACATGGCGGCGGCAGCGGCCGCGATCTCCGCGACGGCGACCGCTTGGCTCATGCTCGGCAAGCCCGATCTCAGCATGATCCTGAATGGCTGCCTCGCCGGCCTCGTCGCCATCACGGCGCCGTGTGCCTACGTCAGCGTCGGTAGCTCCGTCATCATCGGTCTGATGGCGGGTGTGATCGTCGTGTTCGCGGTGCTGTTCTTCGACAAGGTGAAGCTCGACGACCCGGTCGGCGCGCTCTCCGTACATCTCGTCTGCGGCGTCTTCGGAACCATCTGCGTCGGGCTCTTCGCGCAGGACGCGATGATGCCGAACACCACGGGTGACGGCCTCCTCTTCGGCGGCGGCGTGACGCTCCTGATGGCGCAGCTGCTCGGTGTGGCCGCGGCGGGCATCTACACGATGGCGATCTCCCTCCTCTTCTGGGGCGTCATCAAGGCCGTGATGGGACTGCGGGTGACGGCCGAGGAGGAGATCGACGGCCTCGACGTCGGCGAGCACGGCAACCACGCGTACCCCGACTTCACCCAGGCTGCGCCGAGCGGCATCCACGGCGTGAGTCACGGCGGCAGCGGTCACATGCAGCCGGCCTACGCGGCCCAGGTGGCACAGGCGACGCGGTAGGCCCGCGAGCACGGCACGAGGACGACGGGCCCGGCGGCGACGATGCCGCCGGGCCCGTCTCGTTTGCAGCGCTCGTTTGACCTGCCTCCGCGTCCCCGATAGCTCGCTCCGGCCCCCTGATGCTCGAAACGATCCTCGGCTGGTACGCGGAGCCGCTGTTCTGGCTCTTTCCCGTCGCGACGAACCTGCTCGCGGCGTTCGTGTTCCTGGTGTTCGCGGTGCCGTTCACGATCCTCGCGGCGCGCGATCCCGAGTGGGCGCGGCCGTATCGGATTCAGTCGCGGCCGCCGCGGGCGCAGCAGCTCGTCGGACCGTCGATCAAGAGCTGGGCCGTGAACAACGCCTGGGTGCTGCTCGGCAGCGTCGTGTCCTGGCCGCTGCTGCGGCTTTCGGGCGTGCACGCGGGTCCGCTGCCGCCGGTGTGGGTGATCGCGGGGCAGCTCGCGTTCTTCTTCTACCTCGACGACTTCCTGTACTACTGGTCGCACCGCACGCTGCACCGCCCGTGGCTCTACAAGCGCATCCACGGCTGGCACCACCGCATCGTGACGCCGTGGGCGATCACGGGAAACTACATGCACCCGCTCGAGCTCTCGATCACGGGGACCGTCGCCATGGTCGGGCCGCTGCTTCTCGGGTCGCACGTCGCGGTCGTATGGCTCTGGTTCGTGTGGCGACAGTGGGAAGCGGCCGAGGGTCACAGTGGCTACGACTTCCCCTGGACGCCGAGTCACTTCATTCCGGGGAACGACGGCGCCCGCCACCACGACGCGCATCACGCGCGCGTGAAGGGCAACTACGCCGGCTTCACGCCGCTCCCGGATCGCCTCTTCGGCACCTACGTCCGCGGCTACGGCGAGGACCTCGCCGCGCGCCGGGCGGCGGCCGCGAAGCCCGTCACCGTCTCCGCGCCGCCGGCGGCTTGACCCGGCTCCGAGCAGCGCGTAGCACCGCCGAGATCCCACCTTTCGGAGGTCCGTGATGCTGAAGCTCTACCACGCGCAACTCACCCGCTCGATCCGCATCATCTGGTTGCTGGAGGAGCTCGGAGTCCCCTACGAGCTCGCGACGGTCGCGTTCAAGCCGCCGCGGCACTCGTTCGAGCAGGACACGCCGACCGGTAAGTTCCCCGCGCTCGAGGACGACGGGATGGTGATGTTCGAGTCGGGCGCCATTCTCGAGTACGTGCTCGAGAAGTACGGCAAGGGGAAGCTCGCGCCCGCGATCGGCAGCCCCGACCGCGGCCCATACCTCCAGTGGGTGCACTTCGCCGAGGCGACCGCGTTCCCGCCGGTCGCCGACATCGCGCGCCACACGATGTTCCTGCCCGACGCCGACCGCATCCCGCAGGTCGCGGCCGACGGCAAGGTGCGCGCGAAGAACGCTCTCGACGTCGTCGAGCGGGCGCTCGCCGGCAAGGACTACCTGGTCGGCAACGCGCTCTCCGGCGCCGACATCATGATGGGCTATTTCCTGATGGCGGCCCGCATGCTCGGCTGCGTTGGCCCCGAGCACCCGAACGTCGCCGCGTATTGGGAACGCCTCGCCGCCCGACCCGGCTTCCAGAAGGCGCTGAGCTCGTAGTCGCGGCGTCTCGCCGCCGCTGACGATGCCCTCGTCGACGCGCGCCACCTCCGTCGCGGCGGTGGCGCTGCTCGCCGCCTTCGCCGCGCAGTGCCTCGGCGCCATGCGGCTCCAGTCGGCGACGTTCGACGAGCCGGCGTACGTCGCCGCCGCATGGACGTTGACGACGACCGACGTCGACACCAACGCGGCGCATCCGCCGCTCATGAAATACCTGATGGCGGTGCCGCTCGCGCTCGTCGGACCATCGCCGGCGAGCGAAACCCCCCTGTGGAGCGAGGCGCTCGCGAAGCCGCGGAGCTTCGGGGCGTCGTTCCTCTTCGAGAACCGCGCCGACCCCGACGCGATGCTGTTCGCGGCGCGCTCGGCCGTGCTCGTACTGTCGCTGCTGCTCGGCGCGCTCGTCGCGGTATGGGCACAACGCTTGTACGGCGCACCGGCCGGCCTCGTCGCGCTCGGGCTCTATGCCTTCTGTCCGAATCTGCTCGCGCACTCGAGCCTCGCCACCCTCGACCTCGGCGTGACCGCAGGCGTCGCCGCCGCCTCGTACGCGCTCTGGCGGGCGTACCGCCAGCCGAGCTGGCGGAGCGGAGCCGTCGCCGGCGTCGCGCTCGGGTTCGCGCTCCTGATGAAGGCGACGGCGCTCCTCCTGGTGGCGCTCCTGCCGCTCGAGCTCGCGATGGCCGTGCTCTGGCACCGGCGCGCGGCCGTAGCGACGGCGACGACGTCGCGAAGAAAGAAGACGGGCACGCCCGCGTCACGCACACCGGCCCTGCTGCTCGCGACGGCCGTCGCGCTCGTCGCCGTGCTCGGTGTCCTCGAGGCCGGCTACGGGCTCGGACGCTTCGCCGAGGCGTTCCGCGACGGCGTCCTCAACCGCGCCGCCTACATGAAGCGCGATTATCAGACGTTCCTGTGGGGCCGGTACTCCACCGACGGATTCCGCTGGTACTTCGCCGCAGCCTTTCTCTTGAAGACGCCGATTCCGACGTTGGTCGCGACGCTCGCGCTCCCGCTCTGGCTCGCGCGGCGCTGGCCCCGCGTCTTCGACGAGGCGTTCCTCGCGCTGCCGGTCGTCGCGTTCTTCGTCGCGACGGCGTTCACGCGCGACGACCTCGGCCTCCGATACCTCCTGCCGATCTACCCGCTGCTCTACGTCCTGATCGCAGGCATGACGGTCGAGATCGCCCGCACGGTGCGCGCACGAGCGACGGCCCATCCCTGGCGGTCGCGATTCGCCGCCGTCGGCGGCGGCGTCGCGACCCTCGCGTACGTCGGCGGCACGCTCGCGACCGCGCCGCACCATCTCGCGTTCTTCAACGGCCTCGTCTGCGGGCCCGGTGACGGCATTCGATACCTCGACGACTCGAACGTCGACTGGGGACAGGATTACAAGCTGCTCGTCCGCTGGCTGCGCGAGCGCGGCATCCGCGACGCGAAGGGCCTCTACCATCCGTACCACCTGGCGCCCTTCGTCGCGCGCTACTACGGGCTCGCGTTGCAGCCTCCGACCTGGGCCGAGATCCGGCGCCCGACGCCCGGCTGGTACGCGATCAGCGCGCATCTTCTCCAGCGGCCGGCGCTCGCGCACGATCCCGAGCACGGGCCGGTACGCTTCGACTGGCTCGATCGCTTCACGCCGGTCGCGAAGATCGGCTATTCCATCTACGTCTACCGCTTCGAGTGAGCGACACGCAGGCTGGCGTCGAAGAAACGCAGCGCGGTCGCGCTGACCTCGGCGTGCACGGCGGCGCGATCGACCGCCTCGCTGCGATCGACGCAGACCTGAGCGGCGACGATCTTTCCCGGCAGCGTGCAGGACGGCATGAAGACGAAGTGTCCCGCCTCGGCAATCGTGACGAGGCGAGCGCGCCGGATGCCCCGCTGATAGCGAACGGCGTTCATCTCGAAGGGAACGTACTCGTCCGTCGGTGACGCGACGATGGTGACGGGCACCGTGATGGAGCGGAGGCTCGCGCGGATGGCGGCCGGGCCGAGCACCGGGGCCAGGGCGAGGACGGCCCGGATGCGCCGGTCGCGCCGCGACTTCCCCGCTTCCTTCAGATCGCCGATGCGCTCCGGATTCAGGTCGACGAAGAGCTTGCAGTCTGGTCCCGGCTGCCGCTGCGAGCAGTATTCGAAGTACGCGCTCGGCTGGAGGCGCAGCCCCGCGAGCGCCAGCGCCGTATAGGCGCCCGACGAATGGCCGGCGGCCGCGATGCGCCCCCGGTCGATGCGGGGGCCGAACGTCGGGTCCTCGAGCATCCGATCGAGGACGAACGTCACGTCCCGCACGCGCCGCCACGCCGCGAACCGTCCTTCGGCGCTCGTGTCGCCGAACCGGTCTCCCGGATGGTCCATCGCGACCGCCAGATAGCCGCGCGACGCCAGCGCCTCGGCGAGCCACGTGAGGTTCGACGGGTCGGCGCCGCTGCCGTGCGAGAGCAGGACGAGCGGGAAGCGCTTCGGCGTCGCGCGCGCCGCCGCGTGCCACGCGCCGCGTCCGAGGAAAATGCCGTTCCACTCGACGTCGTCCTCGATGCTGCCGTCGGCCGCCGGATACCAGATCGTCGCCGCGAGCTCGCGGCCGCGGGCGGCGTCGGTGAAGACGCGGCTGCCGAGACCGACGGGAGGACGCGTGGGCGCCGCGGGTGGCGATGGTGGCGCGAGGCTCGCGAGGGGAAGCGGCAGCGGACGCGCGCACGCGGTCATGGCCGCGAGCGCGAGCGCGAGAGCGAGGTCGCGTCGAGCAGTCACGGCCGCTGGAGCTATGCCGCCGAGCGCGGCCACGCAAACGCCCGCAGGTCGAGCCGGCGCATTTTCTTTTGACTCGATTTTCGACGCGGGCGTACGGTCGAGGCATCCGAGAGCACCCGCGTGCCGAAACGTCGCGATGACGTTGCGGGGGCTCGCGCGCCTAGGCCGCCGGCCCAGAGGCGCGTCCCCAACCCCAGACCTCACAGGAGGAGCCATGTCCCCACGTCGGTGGAGCGCGGGATACGTCCGCGCGCTCGTCGGTCTCGTCTCGTTCGGTTTGTTCGCGGTCGGCGTAGTGTCATCAGCCGCCGCCGATCCGGTCGAATGTCAGCGCGCCATCGTCAAAGGCGGCGCGCAGGTGCTCCAGGCGACGTCGAAGGCGCTCGCGAAATGCGAAGGCGCCGTCGTCAAAGGATCGCTCCCCGGCCCATGCCCTGACGCGAAGGCGGCGGCGGCGATCGACAAAGCGACCGCGAAGCTGCGGGCAGCCATGGACGAGGCGTGCGGCGGTGCGGATCGAGTCTGCGGCGGCAATCGTATCGGCGAGGATGCACCGGCCTCGCTCGGCTGGTCCGCCAGCTGCCCGAACCTCGCGCGCGGCGACTGCGCCAACGCCATCACGCACTGCGGGGACATCGCGACGTGCGTCGCCTGCACGGCTCGATGGGCCGCCGATCAGACGAGCACGCTGGTCCACGACGATCTCGCACTCCCCAGCTCGGGTACGCTCGAGAAGTGTCAGCTCACCATCGGGAAGGCGACCCTGGCCTTTCTCGGCGCGCGCAGCAAAGCGCTCCAGAAGTGTCGGGACGCCCGCATCCGCGGGAAGCACGGCGACGAGTGCGCGCCTCCGGCGATCGCCGACGGCAAGTATCTGGACGCGATCGCCAAGGCGGAAGCGAAGAAGGTGAAGGCGATCTGCGAGGCCTGCGGTGGAGCCGATCGGACGTGCGACACGCCGGACGACCTCATGCCGGCCGCGATCGGCTTCCCCGCCAACTGCCCGACGGCCACGATTCCCGGCGGCGCGGCCTGCGGCGGGACCGTCACCGATCTCACCGATCTGATCGCGTGCGCCGACTGCATCGCGTCGTTCGAGTCGGTGTGCGCCGACCGCCTGATGCTGCCCAGCCTGACGCCCTACCCGGGCGAGTGCGGCGCCTGCCTCGCGCCGACACCCTCGGGACCGTGCCCGACGGCTTTCGAGTTCACCGCCGAGGGACCGCTCGTCGATCTCGACACCGGGTGGAAGGGGCTCGCGCACGACGCCAAGGTGCCGCCGAACGGGCGGCTGACGCTCGCGGTCTCCGGATGCGCCGGCGTCTCGCAGCCGACCTGCGGCGAGTGCACGGTGAGCGGCCCGCTGGAGAACGCCGGTGGTCCCGCGTTCGACAACCATCGCTGCGTCGATGCGTCGTGGATCCCGTGCGACGCCGACGCCGACTGCACGAACGCCGGAGCCGTGGGCCCATGCGGCTTCTTCTTCGGCGCCCCGCTGCCGCTCGTCGCGGGGGGCGTCGCAACGTGCGTGCTGAATCGCGTCGCCGAGCCCGTCACGGGCACGGTCGACGTGGAAGCCGGCGCCTCGACGACGAACGTGCTCCTGTCGTCCCAGGTGCACGTCGGCTCCAACACGATCCCCCGTCCGTGTCCCGTCTGCGCGGGCGGCACGTGCAGCGGCGGCCAGCGCATCGCCGAGCCGTGCGTTCCGCAGAGTGCGAGCGAGTTCGGCGACCTGAGCCTCGACTGTCCGCCCGCCGTCGGCACGAGAGTCGGCACGCTCACGATCGACCTGGCGATCGGGACCGCCGATCAGACCCGCACGATCACCATGGACAATCCGCAGTGCAACGCCGGCATGCCGTACGCGGGCTTCCGCTGCCATTGCGACACTTGCAACAACGCCGCCGCGGAAGCGTGCGCGACCAACGCGGATTGTCCGCCGAGCGGCGGCAATCCCGGAATCTGCGGCGGCCGCCGCTGCATCGGCGGCGTCAATGCCGGCGCCCCGTGCGCCGCCACGTCGGAATGTCCAGGCAGCTTCTGCAACTTCCTGGGTGAGCCCACGCAACCGCACGCGTGTCTCGACGACTCGGTGACGCCGATCGACGGCACCGTCTGCCAACACGTCGGCGACAACGAGGGCGAATGTCCGGAAGGCCCGGTCACGCCGCGCTGCTCGGTCGAGACGTTCCGGACCTGCGGTGGCGATGCGCAATGCAATCCGCCCACGGCGGGAGGCTCATGCGAAACCTGCGTCGCGGGCCAGACGTGCGTCGCCCTCAATCGTCCGTGCTTCACCGGCGACGGGATCGTCGGCGGCGCCGTGCACGTCGCCGGGGCACCCGACGTCCCGTGCGGCGGGCTTTCCCATCCGACCGTCGGGTCGTTCTTCTGCGTCGCGCCGACCGGGTCGCCCAGCGTCAACACCGCGGCCGGCTTGCCGGGTCTCGGCCGCGTCCGCATTCCCGGGCGGGTCGTCGTCGCGCCCTGACGGTCGAAGGCTCAGGGCGAACCGCCCAGGACGATCGCGAGATTGCGCTGCGCTCCGGCCGACCGCGGGTCGAGCCGGAGCGCGGTGCGATACTCGCGCTCGGCGAGCCCGCGCTCGCCGAGGCGATAGTAGGCGCTGCCGAGATTGTTGTGCGCGTCGGCGTGGTCCGGGTCGAGGCGCACGGCCTCGAGGTACGCGTCGCGCGCGCGGGCGACGTCGTCCCGCCGGAAGTAGAGGTTGCCGAGATTGCTGTGCGTCGTCGCGGCGGACGGATCGATCGCGAGCGCCGCCGCGAGCTCGCGCTCGGCCTCGTCGGCGCGGCCGACGGCCTGGAGCACGAGCGCCCGGCCGTTCCGCGCGGCGACGTGATTCGGTTGCAGCACGAGCGCCGCGTCGAAAGCGGCGAGCGCCTCCTGCGGCCGACCCGCGTCGCGCTCGAGGTTGCCGAGGTTGTTGAGCGCATCGGCGCTTTCGGGGCGATCGGGCCACCGGCGTACGATCTCTTCGTACGCCGCCCGCGCCCGGGCGCTGTCGCCGGCGTCCTGGTAGGCCTGCGCGAGGTTCACGCGCACGCGCAGGCTGTCGGGCGCGAGTGGGAGGAGATGCTCGTAGAGCGTCCGCGCGTCGCGCCATTCCATGGTGCGGCGGGCGGTGAGGCCGCCGAACAGGACGATCGCCGCGGCAGCGAGCACGATGCCCGTCGTGGTCCGTGCCGCCGCCCAGCCGGCCGCGAGACAGAGGCCCATGACCGGCACGTAGAGCCAGTGCTCGGCCATGAAGGTGGCCAGCGGGACGACGTTGGCGACCGGTAGCAGGGCGACGAGGAACCAGCCGACGCCGAGCGCGACCGGCCACGCGCGCGTCCGCGTCCAGACGACCGACGCGACGAGCGCCACGACCACCGCCGTCGCGGCGAGCGCCGCCGGATCGAGGAGCGACGTCACCGGCGCGACCGCGCGCTCCATGTGGAGCCCGCGCGGCACGACCAGGATCGCGAGATAGTGCACGATCACCTCGGCGGTCGTGAGGAGGCGAAACCCGAGCGGCACCGCCGCCGTCGCGGGCGTGGCACCGGGCTCGACGCTCACGGCGCGCAGCGCGCCGTAGACCGCGAGCGCGAGCACGTACGGCCACCAGGCGCGGAGCGGACGGCGCACGCCTCCCAGCGGCACGCGCTCGACCACGAGGAGCAGGAGCGGCAGCACGAGCGCCGCCTCGCGGGCGAGGAGCGCCAGGAAGTAGAGCCCGGCCGAGACGGCGCGACCCGCTCGGTCGCCGCGCAGGAACGCCAGCACCGCGCCGAGGAGCAGCGCGGCGGACAGGGGATCCGACCGCCCCGCGACGTACGCGACCGCCTCGACGTGGATCGGATGCACCGCGAAAAGGAGTGCCGCGAGGAGCGCCGCCGTCGCGACGCCGAGCACGCGCACGCCGGCGGCGTAGAGCAGGACCGCGCTCGCGGCGTGCCACGCCACGTTCGTCGAGCGGAAGCCCGCTGGCGCGAGCCCCCAGAGCCCGTAGTCGAGCGCGTAGGTCAGCGCCTGGAGCGGGCGGTAGTAGCCGCTCCGTGTCGCGCCGGGGAAGAGGTCGCTCGTGAACAGCGCTGGGAGCGCGTCCCAGCGCTTGATCGCGGGATTGCCGACGACCAGGAACAGGTCGTCCCAGAGGAACGCGTTCGGGAGCGCGTTCGCGTAGACGGCGAACGCGGCCGCGGCGACGAGCACCGCGTGGAGAGCCGACGGACGAACGATCGGCCGGGAGCTGTCGCCGGCGATGGCGTCAGCTCCCGGCATGCGTCGTCAGGCTTTGGAGATGATTCCCTGCTTCTCGAGGTACGCGAGGATCTGCTTGGCGCTCTCCTCGACGCTCTGCCCCGCGGTGTTGATGGTGAGCTCGGGCTTCTCCGGCGCTTCGTAGGGCGCCGAGATGCCGGTGAACTCCTTGATCTCACCGGCGCGGGCCTTCTTGTAGAGCCCCTTCACGTCGCGCTGCTCGCAGACTTCCACCGGGCAGTCGACGTGCACTTCGACGAAGTCACCGTCCGCCATGATCTTGCGGACCTGATCGCGATCGGCGCGGTAGGGCGAGATGAAGGCCGTGAGCGCCACGACGCCGGCCTCCGTGAAGAGCTTCGCCACCTCGCCGATCCGGCGGATGTTCTCGGTGCGGTCCTCGGGCGAGAAGCCGAGGTTCTTGTTGAGGCCGTGACGGATGTTGTCGCCGTCGAGGATGTAGGCACGAATGCCGCGCTCCCAGAGCCGCTTCTCGAGATCGACCGCGATGGTCGACTTGCCCGAGCCGGAAAGACCCGTGAGCCACACGGTGCAGGCCTTGTGGCCGTTGATCTTTTCGCGGTCGCCGCGGGTGACGGTGCCTTGGTGCCAGACGATGTTGGTCGCTTTTTGTTCGGTCATGGGGCCAAGGGTTTAGCGGGGCGGACCCAGACCGGCAACCCTGATTTCCGAGATTTCACGGCTCGGAAACGGCGGACGACGGGGTCCGTACGGTGAAGCGGATCTCCATTGCGCTCTGCGAGGTCCCGCTGGCCGCCTCCGGGACCGGCGAAAGGCCCACGGCGTATTCGCCCGGCAAGAGCCGGTTCGGGGGTATGTCGATCGCGATGGCGTCCGCGCGGTCGGCGTGCCACGTGAGGACCAGCGCGCCGCCTGCGCGCGCATGCACGGTCACAGTGACCGGTCCGGCGCCGAGGGCGGGCGGCGCCGCGACGCGCAGGCGCACGACCGCGTCACGCGGCGGCGCCTCGAACACGTTCGGTGCGTCCGCGCGGATGTCGAGGACGCGTTCGGGCACGACGGTCTCCGCGAGCGCTCGAGGAGCCGCGTTCTCGGCAACACCGCCCGCCGGAGCGGCGCCCGCGAGCGGCGCCTTCATCCGGGGCGCGCGCGCCACAGCGCCCGTGTCGCGGGGGGCATCGGCGTCGGCCAACGCCCTACCCATCTTCGAGATCTGCCGGCTTTCCCGCGACCGCACGAGCTCTTCTTCGGTCGGGTCGGCGTACCGCGCGGCCTTCTCCTTCGGTGCCGACTCGCGGCGCGGCTGCGCAGGCGGCGCCGCTTGCGCCGCGGGGGCGGCCGGCGGCGGCGGCGCGACCGGGCGCGCGGATCCGTCCCGCTCCGCGAGCAGCGCCGACTCGGGCTCCGCCGGCGCCTTGTCCTCCGCGAACCGCGTCTCCATCTGGGGCCAGCGCTCGAGAACGATCGGCACGAGCAGCACCGCAACGAGCGCATAGGCGAAGGCCGGGTGCCAGACGATGCGCGCGAGCGCGCTGCGCTCGGGTCGCGGCGCGGGCGCGATCGGCACCGGCGCGCCGAGACGCGCGGGGTCGAAGCCCGCCAGCGCCTTCAGCTCGTCGGCGCAGAGGCGACAGCTCGCGAGATGGCGCTCGACCTCCGCGCGCACGTCACCGCCGAGCGTCGCGGCTGCGTCGGCGAACGCCACGAGCGTCTCGGGCTCGGGGTGTCGTTCGACGTCCGGCGTGCGGGTCCGCAGCATCCCGTCGAGCTCGCGCCAGACGCCGACCTCGGTCGCGCATGCCGGACACGTCGGATAGTGCGCGAGGAAGTCCGCATCGGCGCTCTCGCCGTGCAGCACGGCCGGCAGATCAGCCTCGAAGGCCCGTCGGCACGTCATGCGGTCGCGCGCTCCATCGATGAGTAGGTCGTTCGGAAGGCGCGCATCGGCTCACGCATCATCGGCGAATCGCCTCCGGAGCGCCATGAGCGCGTCGCGGAGGCGGCGCTTCATGGTGCCGAGCGGGATGCCGGTCGCGTCGCTCACGGCCTGATAGGTCTTGCCCTGACGGTAGACGCCGTCGAGCACCTCCTGCTGCTCGTCGGGAAGATCGCGAACGGCCGCCCACACCTCGCGCGCCGCGGCCGCGACCGGGTCGTTCGGCACCGCGACCTCTGGGGCCGACGGATCGTCGAGCGCCACCGTCGCCCGCTCGTGCCGGCGGCGCGCGCCCTTCACACGATCGACGACCTTGTTCCGAGTGATGATGCGAACGTAGCCGAGAAACGCCTCCGGATCGCGGAGGCGGCCGGCGCGCGCGTTCTCGACCAGCGACATCACGACCTCCTGCCGGAGGTCGTCCCAGTCGTCGCGCATCTCGTACGCCCGGAGCTGCACGAGGAAGCCGGAGATCAAGCGGTTCACCTTGGCGAACGCCACACGATCGCCCGCCTGTAGGCGGTCCAGTACCGCGATCCAGTCCTCCCGAGGCTCCCCCACTTTTTTCTCGCTAGCCCGTGATCCGATTTCCCGCCAGCCGCCGACCTACTCGTCGACGAACCCGCCGCGACCACGAACGCTGTGGTCCGCGACACGAGAAAGGACGACGACCATGACCATCTCTTTGCGGCGACGCGCCCTGCGCCTCGCCATGACACTCGCGCTGCTTCCCTGTTGCTTCGCTCCCCTTGCCCGCGCCGAGGAACTGCCGCCCACGACCTCGGGCGACCTGATCGCGCGCCGGCCCGACGGCACCCCGATCGGCGCGTGCCCCTTGAAGCACACCGACGTCGCCGCCGAGATCTCCGGCTTCGTCGCCCGCGTCGTCGTGACGCAGACTTTCACCAATCCGTTTCCCGATCCCGTCGAGGCGGTCTACACCTTCCCGCTCTCCGACCGCGCCGCGGTCGACGACATGACCATGCGGACCGGCGACCGTGTGATCCGCGGCGAGATCCAGCGCCGCGAGGACGCGCGGCGCATCTACGAGAACGCCAAGAACGCCGGCCGACTCGCGAGCCTCCTCGATCAGGAGCGGCCCAACATCTTCACGCAGTCGCTCGCGAACCTCATGCCGGGCGCCGAGGTGGAGGTGCGGATCGCGTACGTCGAGCCGCTGAAGTTCGCCGACGGCACGTTCGAGCTCTCCTTCCCGACGGTCGTCGGTCCCCGCTTCGTACCCGGAAACGCGACCGGCCATGCCGGCACCGGCTGGGCGCCCGACACCGACCGCGTCCCCGACGCGTCACGGGTGACGCCGCCGGTCACGCCCGAAGGCACGCGGGCGGGACACGATCTCGCCATCGACGTCGACCTCGACGCCGGCGTGCCGCTCGGCGCCGTCGTCTCGCCGCTCCACCCCATCACGGTCGACCGTCCGAGCCCGACCCGCGCCCGCATCGGACTCGTGAACCGGCGCGAGATCCCGAATCGCGACTTCGTGCTGCGCTACACCGTTGCGACCGACGACCTCCAGAGCACGGCACTGGCGCACCGCGCCGGCACCGGCGACGGCTACCTGACGCTCGTGCTGCTGCCACCGGCACGCACGACCGCCGAAAGCGCTGCCCCGAAGGAGCTCGTGTTCGTGATCGACCGCTCGGGCTCGCAGATGGGAGCGCCGCTCGACAAAGCGAAGGAGACGATGCGCTGGATCATCGACCACCTGAACCCGCGCGACACGTTCCAGATCGTCGACTTCGGCTCTGACGCCAACGTGCTCTTCGCGAAGCCGGAGCGCGTGACGGCCGCGACCCGGAAGCGCGCTCGCGAGCACATCGACGGACTCCAGGCGAACGGCGGCACGCTGATGGCCGAGGCCGTGCAGCGCGTGACCGCGATGCCCGCCGACGAGCACCGGCTCCGCGTCGTGACCTTCATGACCGACGGCTACGTCGGAAACGACTTCGAGGTGCTCGACCTCGTCCGGAAGAGCCGCGGCACGTCGCGCTGGTTTCCCTTCGGCACCGGCAACAGCGTGAACCGGTACCTGATCGAGAGCATGGCGCGGCTCGGCGGCGGCGAGCCGGAATTCGTCCTCCTCGCCGACGGCGGCGAGAAGGTCGCGCGGAAGTTCTACGAGCGGATCGCGTCGCCGGTGCTGACCGACGTGCGCGTCGCCTTCGAGGACCTCGACGTCGTCGACGTGGAGCCGCAGGCGCTCGCCGACGTCTGGGACCAGCGGCCGCTCGTGATCCACGCGCGCTACCGGAAGGCGGGCCGCGGCACCGTCGTGCTCCGCGGGTTCCGCGGCGGCCGGCCGTACGAGCAGCGGCTCGCGGTGACGCTGCCCGAGCGCGAGACGGCGCACGCCGCGATCGCGTCGCTGTGGGCGCGGGCGCGGGTCGAGGCGATCATGGACGAAGATCTGGGCGCGCAGCAGCGCGGCGAGGTACCGGCGGAGCGCCGCGAGCGCATCGTGACGCTCGCCCTCGCGCACCGGCTGCTCACGCAGTTCACGTCGTTCGTGGCGGTCGAGGAAAGGGTCGTGAACGAGGGCGGCCGGCAGCGCACGGTGACGGTGCCGGTCGAGATGCCGGACGGCGTCGAGTACGAGGGGGTCTTCGGAAGCGGCGATGCCGCGGGCGCCCCGGTTCGAGCCCAGGCCTTCGCGGCCGCACCGAGCCTTTCGGATCGCGCCGGCGTCCTGCGACAGGCCCCCCTCGGCGCGGCCGAGTCGCGCGCCAAGCTCGCGAGTCGCGAGGAATCCGCGGCGCCGCGCGAGGCGGACGTCGCACGGCTCGCGATGCCCGCGCCACCGCCGGCAAGCCCACGGGCGCAGACCCGGCTCGCGCCCGAGCTGCTCGCGCTCGCGACGAGCCCGAGCGTGACCCCGCCGGCCTCGGTGCGCGTCGAGAAGGGCCGCGTTCGTGTCGCCGTCACGGTCGCGCTCCTCGATGACGCCGGGCGCCGGGCGCTCGCCTCCGCCGGCCTCGCGATCGAGCACGCCGACGGCGCAACGGTCGTCGGGTGGATCGCGATCGAGAAGCTCGTCGCCCTCGCGGAGCTGGACGGAGTCCAGCGCGTCGTGTCCTCTCCGACCTGAGGCCGGATCCTCGAGCACGACGGCCGGCGGTCACCGCGATCGATGCCACGACGATCGCGGGTCGCCGGCCGTTGCGTCGTCGGCGTCGCGGGATGCTAGTGCACCGCGCATGGACTCCTCGCAGCGGAGCACACGGATCGCGATCCACGCGGCCGGTCTCGCGACCGTCGTCCTCTCGCTCGTCGCGTGGACCTACTGGTTCTATCCGCTCCTCGGGCTCGACTACGCGTCGGTGCTGCCGGCGATGTACGAGATGCGGGACGCGTTCACCCGCTTCGGCCGGCTCGACGTCGACTTCTCGGCCTTCCGCTGCCTCGGGCTCCCCGTCTTCGCGAACCCGAACGCGTTCGTCTGGAGCATCTACCATCCCTTCGCGCTCGTGGTCGCCGAGCTCCGCGCCGTCGTCGCCGGTGGCGCGGTGATCCTCGCCTTCGCCTACGTCGGCTGCGTGGCGCTGCTGCGCGGGCTCGGGCTCGGAACCGGTCTCGCGGCGGGGCTCGCGGTCGCGTGGTGCCTCCAGGGGTTCTGCGCGTCGCACCTGCTCGCGGGGCACGTGTCGTACATCCAGCTCGCGCTCCAACCGTTGCTGCTCTGGCTCCTGCTCCAGAAGACCCCGTCCTGGATCGCCCGCGGCGCGGCCGCGTTCTGGATCGCTCACCTCGTCTACACGGCCGGCTACTATCTCTTGCTGACGGGCATCCCGTCGCTGCTCTTCGCGGCCTTCGTCCTCGAACGCCTCGTAGCGGGACGCCTCGACGCCCGCGGCCTCGGCGGCGTGCGCACCGTGGCGGTGAGCCTCGTGTGGGCGGGCGCGCTCGCGTTCGTCATGAGCGCGCCGAAGATGCTCGCGGTGCTCGACTTCACCGCGATGTTTCCGCGCCTCACCCAGCTCGATCGCATCGCGGCGTGGAAGGCGCTCGTCTACACCGCGAGCCAGTACCTCGTGCCGGTGCCGTACGACGCCCGCCGCTTCACGGGCTGGTGGTACGGGAACTGGGAAGCCCACGAGATGATCCTGCCAGGGGCCGCGTACTGGCTCGCGTGGCGTGTATGGCCGCACCGCCGCGACCTGCCGCTCGCGCGCGTCGGCGGGATCGTCGCGCTCCTGCTCGCGGTCGGTACGGTGCTGAGCTCGGGCGCGCTCGCGCCCGTCTTCTCGGCGCTGCCGCTCCTCCAGTCGCTGCACGTGAACCCGCGCTGGAACGCGCTCGTCCTCCTGCCGTATTTCGCGCTCGTCGCCGGCGTGGCGGCGGCGTTGCCGGCGGCCGCGCGGCCGTCGCCTCCGTGGATCGCGGCCCTCTGGCTGCTGGCGGTCGTCGTCCCGTTTCAGTTGACCGATCGCCGCGAGATGCAGATCGAGTACACGGACGGTCAGGGCATCGACGCGGGACGACACCGTCTCGGGTTCTGTTACGAGCCGATCTTCGGCTACCGCCTCGAGCACTTCCCGGTGAAGGGCCAGGTCGACTTCACCTCCGACCTGCTCGCCGATCCGCGCTGCTACCTCCGGAGCGCCGGCTGCACGCCCGGGACGCTCCTCGCCGCGGGTCCCGATCGCGAGGCACTCGAGCGCTACGCGCTCCGCGACGCGCACGCACCGGTCGCGCTGCTCAAGTGGCCCGCGCTCGCGGCGTATCTCGCGGGCTTCGCGTGCGCGCTCGCGTGGCTCTGGCACGCACTCGCCGGTCTCTGGCGTGACGATCCCGAGCCGGCGCCGGAGAGGGTCGCGGCGAAGGCGACGGAGCGATCGCGGCGACGAAAGCACGGAAAATCGTGAGCTCCCCTGGACGGCTCGACAGGCCGGCCGGCCTGTGGAACGACACCGCCCCATGCCCACCGTCTTCCAGCACCCGCGCGAGCTCGCCGCCGCCGTCGGCACCCACCTCGGCTACAGCGACTGGCTCGAGATCACCCAGGATCGCGTGAACCGCTTCGCCGACGCGACCGGCGATCACCAGTGGATCCACGTCGACCCCGAGCGCGCCAAGAGCGGGCCGTTCGGCGGCACCATCGCGCACGGTTACCTCACGTTGTCGCTCGTGAACCTCTTCCTGCCGCAGATCATGGAGGTGCGCGGCATCTCCATGGGCGTCAACTACGGCGCCGACAAGCTGCGCTTCCCGGCGCCCGTGAAGGTCGGCGCGCGCGTGCGCGGCGGCGGCGAGCTGCTCAAGGTCGAAGAGGTCAAGGGCGGCGCCGTGCAGGCGACGGTGCGCGTGACGGTCGAGGTCGAAGGCGGCGACCGCCCCGGCTGCGTCGTCGAGACGATCAGCCGGTATGTCGTCTAGCGATTTTCGGCCCCGTGCGCGCGGCGCTTCGCGCCGTGCTCCGATGGCCGTCGCCGCCCGAAGTGAATTCGGGCGGCTCCCTCGAGCCTGACTACGGAACGTTCGAGGTCTTGAACTTGCAGTCGGTGTAGACGTTCGTCGTGGCACCGCCGGCCGGGTCGTTCAGGTCGAGCCCGCCGCTCTTCGACGCCGTCGCTTTCGTGAACGTGTTGCCGGTCCCCTGCACGAGGAAGCCATCCGTGCCGGCCTTCGACGCCGACGTGCCCTCGAAGATGTTGCCGCTGGCGCTGGCTTGGACCCGTACGCCGGTGCCGGTCGCCGCGGTCACTTTGTTGCCGATGAAGTGATTGGCGTCGCCGGTCACGTCGAGACCGTTACCGCTCGTCTCCTTGACCGTGTTCTTCTCGAACGTGTCGCCGCCGTTGGCGGCCCGAATGCCCGCGAGGGCGGCACGCACGATCGTGTTTTTCCGATAGGTGGACGTGCCGCCGGGGCCGAGCGCGAAGATGCCGACGTTCGTGAGGTCGGTGAGCTTGTTCTTCTCGACCACGTTGTTCACGCCGGCGACCGAGATCCCGCCCGGGACCCCGGAGATCTTGTTCGAGGCGATCAGCGAGTCGGCGGCGCCGCCTCCCCCGGAGTGCGCGAACGCGATGCCGGTCGCGCCGAGATCGAAGATGGTGTTCTTCACGATCGTCGCGCTCGTGCCGAGATCCACGAGGACGCCGAGCCCGGCGCCGCCGGCAATCGTGCTCTTGCGAACGATCGTGCGCGCCGCCGACAGCACCTGCACGCCGCGGAGCTTCGCGTCGAGAATCGTGACTTTGTCGAGCGTGACGTCGGGCGCGCTCTCGACGCTGACGCCCGTCTCGAGCACGCCGGATCCCGAGTCCTGAATGGTGGTCTTGTTGATGAGCACGCGCTCGGCCGCGGCCTTCACGACGACGCCCTGCTTGGCGCCCACGATCGTGAGACCCTTCACCGTGATGCCCTCGCCGTCGTTGATCGTGAGGCCGGCGTCGCAGCCGGTCGCGTCGATGACGACGCCCTTCTTGCCGACGATCTGGAGCAGTACGAGACCGGTGACGGTCGGGCACTCGGTGTACACGCCGGGGTCGATCTTGATCTTCGAGGCCGAGAACGCGTTCGCGAGGCCTGCGGTGATCGAGGTGTACTGGCGGAACTGCCCGACCGGAATGTCGAACCCCGCCGCCCGCGCCGTGCACGGGAGGAACGCGAGCGCGGCGGAGGTCAGAACGATGACTGCCGCCGCGCGACGCGACACGATCAACCCGGGAACGGCTGGAACTCGAGCGAAACCCCGAACACCTCGCTCAGCAGCAGATACAACGCGAGCAGCGCCGTGAAGAGCGCCGCGAACGCGCCGATCGCGATGCCGGAGAGGAACATCAAAGAGAGCAGCGACCCGGCGACGACCAGAGGAAGAAGCAGCGGCGACGAATTGAAGGGCGCGACCGGCTCGAGCAACGGCATCAGCCCGCGCTCATGCGTCTCCTGACGAAGGTTTTCCAACAGCTGACGGGCCTGATCGTAGATGTAATCGAGCATGGGTCGTCAGTAGCACATGGGTCCGAGCATCGACCAGTCGTCGCGACACGGACTCTGCCCAGCGCGAATCACGCGACCGCCGCTGCCGCGGGGCGGGTCGGGAATCACTTCTACGGTCGCGCGCTCGGTGGGTCCGGCGCATAAAACCCGCTGGTGCCTCGATGTCTTGCGTAATACGCGAGCTGGCGCTCCCCGAAGCGATTCCCGACCCGCCCACGCCCGCACGGTGAGGGGTCGGGCGCGCTGCTCAGACTGCGCTCTCGCCGCGCTCCCCGGTGCGGATGCGAATCGCCTCGTCGGCCGGCAGGATGAAAATCTTCCCGTCGCCGATGCGGCCCGTCTTCGCCGTCGTCATGATGGCTTCGGCGACGGCGCCCGCTTGCGCGTCCGCGACGAGGATCTCGATCTTGATCTTCGGCAGGAAGTCCACGACGTACTCGGCGCCGCGGTACAGCTCGGTGTGGCCCTTCTGCCGACCGAATCCTTTGACCTCCGAGACGGTCATGCCCTGCACGTTCAGCTTGGCGAGCGCTTCCTTCACCTCGTCGAGCTTGAACGGTTTGATGATGGCTTCGATCTTTTTCATGCCGACTCCCTCCGGAGGCTTGAACTGTGGGTTAAGCTGATGGCTCGACTCAGCAAGCCGAATGCCACGGCCGGAACGGGTCGGAAGGTGCACTTCCCCTGGAAACTCGCGTCCCCCCGTCGCGGACGACTGCCCACGCGGAAGGCAGTGACCCGGAATCAGGCAGACCGCCTCGGTCGCGCTCGCAGGATCGGACCGCGCGGTACATCGGCCGCGCCTTTCGCGCTCCGAGCTTTCAGAACGTAGGGAGCCTCGGGGGCCTGGGAATCGGCTGATGGTAGACGTCGTTGGCGGGGATGTGGTTGCCGGGAGTACTGGGCATCGTGTCCGTTCTCGGAGGCGCTGGATCCGTGATGGCATCGGGGTTCCGCGGGACCGGAATCGTATCCCCCCTCGGCTTACGCGGTGCCGGCAACGTCGGTGAATCGGGGTTCTGCGGAGCCGGTAGTGTTTCCGGGCCTCCGCCGTCGCAGACATCCCCGGGGATCAGGGTGGGCGGCGCGCCACCTTCTTCGGCCCCCTCGTCGTCCCCCGTGTCCCCGTTTTCGATCGCCGAGCTCTCGAGCGCGGCGACCACGATGATGCCGACCGCGACGGGAACCCCCAAGAACAAGGCGACCCCCGCGAATCCCGCGGTCGTTCCGAGCAGTGGCCCGGTTCCCGCTGCGGCACCCGCGCCGGCCCCGGCTCCCGTGGCTCCCGCGCCGAACGCGCCCGCGGCGGGGGCCGCCGCCAGCGCCGCGGCCCTGCCGGTCACGTCGATGTAGTTCACCGGGTCGCCGTTGGCGTAGGCGTAGACGTTGTACCCGCCCGCCAACCCGCTCGGGTCGCGGCTCGTCCAGCGTCCGATCTCGGCGTCGTAATCGCGCGCGCCGTACCGGACGAGCCCCGTCTGCGCGTCGTACAGTCCGCCGGCGAACCCGAACGGCTGGAAGCCGGGGTTGGTGTCCTGGACGACGTTCCCGAGCTCGTCGTACGCGAGCCGCTGCGCGACCGTGCCGGTCGCGGCGTCGATCACGAGCCGCGGGCTCCCGAGATCGTCGACGACGAAGCGATACGTCGTGCCGTTCTTCACCATGAAATCGGGGACGTTCGGGCGGGTCCCGTAGACGAAGGTGCTGACCACCGCATCGGTGCCGTCGAGCTCGGCGATCACGCGGTAGCGGTCCTGATAGAGCCAGCCGCGCGTTTTGGTCCCGTTGACCTTCTTCCCGACGCGGCGATTGCGGCCGTCGATCAGGTACTCGATCGCGGTGCCGCCCTGGAGCGTGACGCCGCGGAGATTGCCGACGACGTCGTACGAGTACGTCGTGACGTCGCCGGGTGCCGTCTTCGTCGCGAGCGCGCCGGTCGCATCGTAGGCGTAGCTCGTGTCGCCATATTGGGTGAGGCGGTCCTGCGCGTCATAGGTCGCGGGCGTCGCGACACCGGGGCCCGTCAGCCGGTTCCCGTTGCCGTCGTAGGTATACGCGCCGGCGGGCGAGCCGTTCACGGTGACGCCCGCCAGGCGTCCGACGAGGTCGTAGCCGTACGCGTAGGTCGTCGTCACGCCTTCGACGGTTTCGCTCTTCGTGACGATGCGGCCCATCACGTCGCGCGTGTAGTCGGCGGCGAAGATCTCGCTCCCGCTCACCGTGGCGTCGTAGGTCGTGACCGCGCCGGTCTCGTCGAAGCCGCGCAGATCGCTCACGGCGCCGAGCGTCGTGCCGGTGAGCAGGCCGTTGGTGGCGGTGCGCGTGATCGTCATCGCGCCGGCCGAAACCAGCAATCCGTCGGCATCGTAGCCGAACGTCTGCGCGTGAGCTCCGTTGATCGTGCGGCTCGCGACGCGGAATCCCGCGTCGTGCGAACGATGCACGGCGCCCGCGATCGCGCCGGACCAGGTCGAGTCCGTGAGGAGCGGGCCGTCGTAGCCGTAGCTGAGGCTCACGGCGTTCGCCGGCGATCCGGACGGTGCCGTCGCGACGACCGCGGGGCGACCCGCGCCGTCGTACGTCATCGTGAACGTATCCGCCGGGTGCGTGATCGCCTGCACGCGGCCGGCGGCGTCGTACGCCACGTTCAGTGCGACCCCCCCGCGCGTGACCTGCGTCGGCTCCCGATCGAGATCGAACGTGGCTTGCGTCGTCGCGGGAGCACCCGCGCCCGCCGGCACGACCGCTGACGATTGGAGATTCACGGGCGTGTACGTGAACGTCGCCGCGCCGCGCGACGGTGGCGTGACGGCCGTCACGTTGTCGCCCGCGTCGTACGCGTACGTCACGTCCTGGCCGTCCGGGCGCGTGAACGTGACGGGCCGATTCGCGGCGTCGGACGCGATCTGCAGCGTGCGGCCGAGCGGGTCGGTCATCTGGGTCAGACGCCGCTCGGCGTCGTACTCGAAGGCGTACGTCCGCCCGCTCTGCGTGAGCGACGCGAGCTTGCCGTTCGCGGTGTACGTCGCCTGCACCGGCGCGAGCCCGGCGGCGCCGAGCTCGATGATTCGCCCGAGCGCATCGAGCTTGGTCGTGAAGGTGCGGCCGACCGGGGTCGTCGTCGTGAACGTCCGGTTCCCCTTCGAGTAGACGCGCGTGTAGGTGTTGCCGTTGATCGTCGTCGTTTCGACCTGGGTGAAGAAGCTGAACGGGTCGGCGGTCTGGAGGTTCGCCGTGCGTGCGAACGTGGCGTTCAAGACGAGCTGCGCAGGCGTCGTCATCTTCAGCGAGCGCGTGATCGGGACCTGCAGGTCGAAGCGCGGATCGGGTCCGATGGTCGACTCGATCACGAGGCCGTCGCGGCGCGTGAGCGTGCGCGCGCCGCTGGCGGCGGTGAACACCTCGTTCTTCGTGCCGTCCGGGAACGTGACGATCTGGTGCTCGCTCTCCTGGCGACGGACCTCGAAGGCGTAGGAGGTCGCGCGGTCGAGCGCGGTCGTGAGCGTCGTCGTCCGCGTGTCGCCCACGGCCGAGGCGGTGAGGTCGATGGCACCACCCACCGGATCCTCGTCCCGCGTGAGCAGGCCGTCGGCGTCGTAGGTGTACTCGTGCAGGTTGGCGCGGCGGTCGACGAGCGTCGTCAGCAAGCCTTCGCCCGCACCGGTCGCGTATCCGAGCTGGGTCGTCGCGCTCGCGGGGTTCGTGACCTGGGTGAGGTAGCCGCCCGCGCTCACGGTGAGGTTCGTGCGCTGACCGCCGGGCGCCACGATCGCGGTCGGACTGCCGCTCGCGTTCCGCTCGATCGTGGTGACCTCGCCGTCCCCGGTCGTCACGGTGACGAGCCGCTTCGCGGTGTCGTAGCCGAACTCGTAGAGGGTCGCGCCGGTCAGCCCGTGCAGGGTCCGCAGATGACGCCCGGTGCGATCGAAGACGTAGAGGGCCGAGCCGTCGGGCGAGGGAATGACGACGTCGAGCACCGTGAGGCCGGGCAGCGTCGCCGCGACCTTCCGTACGCGGTAGTTCAAATGGTCCGCGACGTAGAGGCTGCCGTCCGGATGCGACGCCATCGCGACCGGCCGCGCCATGTTGGCGGCCCGCGCCGGCCCGTCGTCGCCGCACTCGATCCCGAGCGTGACGCAGCCGTTCCCGCTCCCGACGACCGTCCGGATCATGCCGGCGGCGTCGACGAAGCGGACGCGCTGATGGAACTCGTCCGCGACGTACATGCCGCCGTCGCCGAACGAAATGCCGGCGCGGGTGATGAAGTCGAAGATCGCCTGGTTCGCGGGGCCGCCGTCGCCGCAGACCGAGGTCGGCCCGCACGTCTCGTTCGGCTTGCCCGCCACGGTCGTGACGATGCCGTCGGGCGCGACCCGGCGGATGACGTCCGTCTCCGTATCGCCGATGACGATGCTGCCGTCCGGCGCGATGGCGACGTCCGTCGGACGCTTGAAGCTCGCGCGCGTCGCCTGGTCGCCGTCGCCGAGATAGAAATCCCGGCCGTCGCCGGCGATCGTCGTGATGAGACCGTCGGGTGAGACCCGGCGGACGCGGCGATTCCCCGTATCGGCGACGTAGAGGCTGCCGTCGGAGCCGAAAGCGACGCCGTGCGGCTGCTTCAGCTTCGCCTCCGTCGCGGGCCCCGTGTCACCGCCCATGTCGGCGACGCCGGTGCCGGCCACCGTCTCGAGCACGCCGTCTGCGCGAATGCGCCGCACGCGGTTGTTGAACGTGTCCGCGAAGTACACGGTGCCGTCCGGGCCGAGCGCGATGCCGGTCGGGAACGCGAGGAACGCCTGCGTCGCCGGCATCCCGTCGGCGGCACCGCCGGCCAGAAATCCGCCGCCAGCGATGGTCGTGATGACGCCGTCGGGCCCGACGCGCCGGATGCGGTCCGGAAGATCCGTGTCGAGGGAACCGGGGCTCTCGCCCGTCTCGGAGAAGTACACCGTGCCGTCGGCGGCGATCGCAATGCCGTTGCTGAAGTTCACCCGGGCCTTCGACGCCGGCCCGCCGTCGCCGAACGGGACGAAGTCGAACGGGCCGAAGTTGCCGCCCGCGAAGCGCGTGATCTGGGTCGACACGTTGTTGGCGTCGCGCCGCTCCCCGTTGCCGAGGTGCACCACCCGGCCGATCGGGTCGTAGACGTGGTGCACGTCGAGCGACCAACCGCCGAGTCCGTGGCTCCGCGCGTCGACGTTGCCGAGCACCGATCGGTAGTCGCGCCAGATGACGAACTTCAGCCCTTCGCGGAGGACCTCGTTCAGCGTGATGGCGCTGCCGCCGTTCCCCGTGCTGTCGGCGCTGGTCTGCGCGACGGGCACCGAGGCGAAGCGATTGTAGGCTTCGGAGGCCGCGTCCTCGGTCGCGTAGTAGTACGCGTCGTACTCGTATCCGATCCGGATCGTCACGAACTGCTGGCCGTCGAGGGTGCGCCCGTAGATGTCCTTCCCGTCCCACTCGAACGGGTGGACGAGGTTCGGCGTCGGCCCGAACGCCAGCTCGTACTTGCGGCCGGCGACGTGGACCTCGAGCAGCATCCTCTCGAGCGTCGGCGGCAGCGTCGCGCCGCTGACACGGATGTTCAGCTTCCGTGGCGCCCGGTATCCGACGGCGCGATCGCTCCTGTAGTGGAGCTGAAACGGCGCGCCGACGACGTCGATCGCCTCGCCGACCGCGCGATTCTGGCAGTCGATCGTCGAGCCCGTGCGGCGGCAGCGGTCCTTGTCCGGCGGCGGCGTCTCCTCGGGGCCCGCCGGCGGATCGTTGCACTGCGCACCCCCGGGTGCGCAGGCGTCCGGTGGCGGCAGGAACGGGTGGTTGAGGTCCCACGGCGTCAGATGCGGGATCGGGACGCGCCAGAGCTGCTGACCCGGCTCGTAGAGGGCCGCGAGGCGCTGGCGTTCGGCATCGGTGATGGCGCGCGCCACGAGCGTCTCCGGGGTTTCGGCGACGCCGTCACCGTCGAAGTCGATGTCCGCCGCACCGCCGGTCTCGCTCAGGATCTCGATGACACGGCCGCTGTCGGACGCGACCCACATGCCGCGCACGCGATCGTAGTAGCCGGCCGGAATCCAGGTGCCGGTCGAGAAGCCGAGGTAGTTCTCGGTGTAGTTGATGATCGGCTGGTTGAACCGCACCTCGGTGGCACCCGCACCCATCGCCTCGTCGGCGCTGAGCTCGACGGCGTAGGTGTAGCCGGTGGACGGCGGCAGCTCGCCGGGCATCGCCTTCGGCCCGTCCGGTCCGACAGTGTACTCGGTCGCGCGAATGGTCAGCGTACCCATCGCGAGCGCGCTGCCGTTCGGCATGACCATCTCGGCGGTGGTGCCCTGCGGGAAGAGCAGCGTCGACTGGCGCGTGCCGTCGGCGTCGGTCACGACGCTCCCGCGCGCCACTTGCATCGGATCGTTCGACGCCAGGTCGATCGCGGTCGCGTTCGGGTCGAGCGCGATCAGCATGACGTCCGGCACCGTCACGAAGTCCTGCCACGGGACCGTCACTTGGCGTTGTGCCGGCAGGAGGCCCTGCTTGGAGTAATCGATCGTGAGCGCGCCGCCGCCGTTCACCGCGAGATCGAACCACCCGTCGAGGCGGCTGAGGGTCTGCCCGAGCTCCGGATGGGCCCGCACGGCGATGCGAACGCCGGGCAGCGGATCGCCCTCGGCATCGAGGACGCGCCCGCGCACGACCGCGGCGCGCTGGCGCTCGATCGTCCCCGGCGCGACTCCCGTCTGGATCGCGTTCGGTCCGGAATAGAGGAAGCTCGTGGTGTCGGCGAGGATGCTCGCAACGCCGGGCTCGACCGGGGGTGCCACCGTCGCAGGGTCGGGTGGCGGCGCGGTCGACGTCGCGGTCGGCACGCCGGCGGGACCGGTCGGGGTCGGGGTCGGCGTCGGCGCGCCGCCGCTGGTCGGCGTCGGGCCTCCCGCGGTCGGTGTCGATCCACCGGGTCCGGGCAGCGTCGCCGACGACGGCACGCACAGGCTGGTCTCCTTCTTCGTGTCGACCGCCAGCGGACCGAACTGGTTGTTGAGCCGGAGCGCGAGCCGCGGCGTGTGCTTCGGTTGACCCTTAGCTGGCTTCGCGGCGTAGCACGCGAGCGCGGCAGCGGCGTGCTTGACCCCCTCGTCGCGCTTGTCGACGGCGATGCAGAGATGCTTCAGCGCCGTGAGCTGGAGGATCCGCGGCTCGCCCGTGACGGGATCGGTGACCGTCCGTTGCAGGCCCTTCGGGAATTTCACGCCCTTCGCCCGCTTCACGACGTAACAGGTGTAGTGGTCGACGTCGAGCGGCTCGGGCGGCGGCGGCGGCGGCTCGACGCTCGGATCCATCGCGGTCGGCACGAGCAACAGCGCGGGCCGCACGCTGTCGACCAGGAGCGTGCCGAGCGTGTTGGTCACGGCGATGCCGGGCCGCTTGGCGGCGCTCTTCACGCCCTTCGACGGCTTGATCTTGTAGGCGCGGAGGTGGGTGGATGGATCGGTGGAGCCGCTGCCGTTCGCCGGCACCGGGACCAGCAAGTCGGCGGCCGCCGTCACGTCGACGGGAATGCTCTGGATGCCGTCGGCGAGGTCGACGCGGGAGATCGGCACCAGCTTCGCCGTGTTCTTGGTCCGCTTCGTGCCGTAGGCGACGAAGTGGTCCGCCGGCGCATCGACCGCACCCGCACGCGCGAGCATCAAGCAGAGGCCCACGACGAGCAAGGCCGCCGACGTCATGAGCGTTCGGCGACGTCGCGGGAGGGATGCGGCTGATACCGGGGCGGGCATCGATGCAGACCGAGCGAGGGCGTCGTTCCGGGGATGCTTATCGCACGGGCGCTCGGCGGGATGTCAACGCTCGCGGGTAGGGTGATGACCCGATCCGGGCTAGTGCGTCTCCGCCCAGCTCGACCCGATGCGGGCGTCGACCAGCAACGGCACCGCGAGCGGCATGACGGATTCCATCTCGGATTTGATCGCCGCCGCCGCTTCTTCGGCAGCCGAGGCATCGGCCTCGAAGACCAGCTCGTCGTGTACCTGGAGGATCATCGCGGCGGGCAACCGCTTCGCCGTGAGCCGCTCCTCGAGGCGGATCATCGCGAGCTTGATGAGGTCCGCCGCCGACCCCTGCACCGGGGTGTTGATCGCGGTACGCTCCGCGAACGCGCGCAGGTTGTCGTCGCCGCTCGACAGCTCCGGCAGATAGCGGCGGCGGTTCAGCAGCGTCGCGACGAACCCCTGGCGGCGCGCCTCCGCGAGCGTCGTGTCGATGAAGCGGGTGACGCCGGTCAGGCGCGCGAAGTAGTTCTTGATGTAGCGCTGCGCGTCCGCGAGCGGGATCGCGAGCTCGCGCGAGAGTCGCTGCGGTCCCATGCCGTAGATGATGCCGAAATTGATGGCCTTGGCGCGCCGGCGCATCTCGGCAGTGACGAGCCCCGGCAGCACGTCGAACACCTCGGCGGCGGTGCGCGTGTGGATGTCCTCGCCGGTCGTGAACGCCTCGACGAGCACCGGGTCGTTCGTGAGGTGCGCGAGCACACGGAGCTCGATCTGCGAGTAGTCGGCGCCGATCAGCACCTTGCCGGGCGCCGGCACGAAGGCCGCACGGATGCGGCGGCCGTCCTCGCTCCGGATCGGGATGTTCTGGAGGTTGGGCTCGGCGGACGAGAGGCGGCCGGTCGCGGCGACGGTCTGATTGAACGACGTGTGGATGCGGCCCGTCTCGGGATGCACGAGCAGCGGCAGCGGGTCGATGTACGTCGAGAGCAGCTTCGAGAACGCGCGGTGCTCGAGGATCTTCGCCGGCAGCGGGTGGACGGTCGCGAGCTTGTTCATCGCGTCGACGTCGAGCGAGATCCCGGTCTTCCCCTTGCGGAGGCCCTTGGTCGGGATCTGGAGGCGATCGAACAGCACCTCGCGGAGCTGGATCGGCGAGTTGATGTTGAAGGGTCCGCCGGCGTGGGCGTAGATCTCGGTCTCCGCCGCGGCGAGCGACGCGCGATACTCGTCGGCGAGTGCTCGGAGCGCCGTCGTGTCGACGCGCACCCCGCGCCGCTCCATCGTCGCGAGCACGCGGAGCAGCGGCATCTCGACGTCGCGAAAGAGCTCGAGCGCGCCGTGCTCTACGAGCGCGTTCTCGAGGATCGGGCGGAGCGCCATCGTCGTGCGCGCGATCCAGGCCGGGCGGATCGGCGCGTCCTCCGCCGGCGCGGGCAGACCGAGGAAGTGGCGCGCGAGCTCGTCGACGCCGTGGCTCGCGCGCGACGGATCGAGGACGTACGACGCGACCCCGACGTCGAAGAGCGGCCCCGCGAGCGTCACGCCATGACGCTCGAGGACGAGCGCCGCGCGCTTCAGATCGTCGCCGACCTTCTCCTGCTCCGCCGACGCGAGGAGCGCCCGCACCGGATCGTCGGCGGCGAGCGGCAACGGCCGCGTGACGTGCGCGTCGGCGACCGGCGCGGCGGTCACGGCGACGGCCGTCGCGCGCATGGCGCTTTCCGGGGACGCGTCCACGAAGATGCCGGCGCGGCCGGCGGCCGCGAGCTCGCCGAGCACCTCCGGGCCCTCGCGGCCGTCGAGTGCCACCGGGCTCGGCGGCCCGTCCTCGTCCGCGCCGACGACCTCGAGCAGCGGGATCTCGCGCAGCAAGCGGTGGAACTCGAGCTCGCGGCAGAGGTCTTCCAGCACCGGCCGGTCCGGGCCGGCGTAGCGGAAGTCCTCCACGGTCTCCTCGATCTCGAGGTCGCAGCGGATGGTCGCGAGCTTCTTCGCGAGCACGGCCTGCTCGGCGTGCTCGCGGATCTTGGCGATGAGACCCGCCGCGCCACGAATCCCGCTCTGCGCGATCGCGTCCGGGTCGGCGAGGAGCGCTTCCAACGAGCCGGCGTGACGGATCAGCGCCGAGGCCGTCTTCTCGCCGACGCCCTTGATGCCCGGGATGTTGTCGATCGCATCGCCCATGAGGCCGATGATGTCGATCCAGCGCCCCGGCTCGATCCCGTAGCGCGCCTGCACCTCGGCGACGCCCGTCCGTTTGTCGAACATCGGATCGAGGAGCGTCACGCCCGGCCCGACGAGCTGCTGGAAGTCCTTGTCGCCGGTCACGATCACGACCTCGCCGCCCGCGGCCGCGATGCGCGTCGCGAGCGTCCCGATCACGTCGTCGGCCTCGACCCCGCGCATTTCGAGCACGCGCGGCCGGAGGGCCTCGACGACCCGGCGGATGAGCCCGATCTGCGGCACCAGCTCGTCCGGCATCGACGACCGGTTGGCTTTGTACTCGGCGTACATCTCGTCGCGGAACGAGCCGCCCGGCGCGTCGAAGACGAGCCCGAGGTGCGTCGGCTTCTCGTCCTTCAGGAGCTTCAACAGCATGTTGGTGACGCCGTACGCGGCGTTGGTCGGCACGCCGCGCGTCGTCGAGAGGAACGGAATGGCATGGAACGCCCGATAGACGTAGGCGCTCGCGTCGACGAGGTACAGCCGCGGTGGCTTCGCCTCCTCGCTCCGCGGCTTCGGCCGCGCCTTCGGCGCGTCGAACGCGAGCTGCTCGTCGGGGATCTTCTTCCGTCCAGCCATGACTCCTACCCGTGCATGCCTCGTCGCCGACGCTGAAAGATGTGAGCGACCTGTCTCGAAGTGACGCAGCCAACCGCCGCGAACGGCTTCTCCCCTACCCCAGGCCTCACGTAAATTCACCGGGTGCCCAAGGCTGCGAAAGGTGCCAAGGAACCCGTCACGGCCGTTGACTACTCCTTCGACATCTTCATCAGCTATGCCCACGAAGAGAATCTGAAGTACTGGGTGCAGCAGTTCTTCTCCCCAGAGCTCAAGAGCGGAATCAGCAATCACCTCAACCGCAAGGTCGCTCCCCGGATCTTCCTCGATCGCTGGGAGATTCGTTCGGGAGATGAGTGGCGAAAACGCCTCGGGTCGGCGCTGAGCGACTCGATCTACTTCATTCCCATCCTGACGGCCGACTACTTCCGCTCACGATGGTGCAGAGTCGAGCTCGATGCGTTCCTTCGTCGTGAACGGAAGTTGGGATTGGTCGGTAGAAACGGTGAAGGAGGGTTGGTCTTTCCGGTTCAGTGGGTCAAGTTTGAGGTTCCTTCGCGTCAACTTTCCGCCAAACAGCTGGTCGACATGTCGCAATGGAGCGTATCGGCACCAGCCTTCAAGCAATCGCACGACTACCTGAACTTCCAGCGAGCCGTCCGCGATTTCTCCCGACGTTTCTGCGATCGAGAAGGGTACCTTCAGAAGCCACCGGTGAAAGCGCCACTGCCTATTCGTCGGCAGAGCGCAAACGTGCGTCCGCCGCGTACGATGAAAAAGCCAGGATTCTGATGGACCAGGGCACCGTCATTACGTTCTACTCGTTCAAGGGGGGAGTCGGGCGGAGTTTTGTCTTGAGCAACGTCGCCGCTCTATTGGCTCAGTGGGGATATCGGACGCTGTGCGTCGATTGGGATCTCGAGGCGCCCGGGCTGAACCACTACTTTGCACGGTGGATCAAGGGCGCTCCGACGCGGGGCCTCGTGGATCTCGTGGACTCTTTCGCGCAGGGGCGCCGTCCGCGGTGGGGCGACTACACCACCCACATTCGGCTGCCGCGCTCACGACAGCCCCTCGCTCTCGTGAGCGCCGGATCGCTGAGTGAGACCTATGCCGAGAAAGTCCAGCGCCTCGACTGGGACGATCTCTACGAGCGCGGAGGGTTCGGCGCCTACCTCGAAGAGTCGCGCGCCAAATGGAAGAAGGAGTTCGACTTCATCCTCATCGACAGCCGAACCGGCATTTCCGACATCGCTGGAATCACGACCATCCAGCTCCCGGACGTACTCGCGGCGGTCCTGACTCCCAACGATCAGAGTATCGATGGCGTCAACGACGTCGTGGCACGCGCGATGATCGCGCGCCAGAACTTGCCGTTCGCGCGCTCTCGTTTCTTGACTTTGCCGATCGTGTCCCGGTTCGAGCTACGGGTCGAGTTCAAGGTGGCAACCACGTGGCTGCAGAAGATCGAACAGCGCTTCGAACCGCTGTATGGACCGTGGCTGCCGCGGTCGACAAAAGTAAGCGACATCCTGAAATTTACGCGGGTGCCACACGTTCCGTTCTGGAATTTCGGTGAGCAGTTGCCAATCGTAGTCGACCGAGCACGAGACGATGATCCAGAGTCCGTCAACTACATGCTCCAGAACATCGCTGCGCTCCTCGCCAACAACCTCGCCGAGGCGGACCAACTCGTGTTCAATAGAGATTCGTACCTCGCGCGTTCGGTGAAAAGCCAACGTTCTCACGAACCACGGTCGACGTCCGAACAAGTGGTCTTTGTCAGTGCGCCACGACCAGAAACCCCCTTCGTGGAAAGACTGAAGGCAGCGCTCCGCGACCTGGCTGTCATCGTGGTCGGGTCGGACGATCCGGCGAAGAAGACGACCGACTTCAAGCAGGACGTCCTCGACGGCCTGCGCCGTGCGAACTTTCTCGTCGCGATCTTCGACGGCGAAACATCGTCGTTTCAGCACAGCGAAATCGAGGCGTTCGTGTCCCTCAGTCTACGGGAAGGCGGCGTCAACCGAATCATCCCGATCATCCGATCCGAGGAGGCCCTTGCGACCGTTCCGCGCGTCCTCGCCGACCTCGTCGCCATTGACGCGCGCGCCACCAGTCCGCGAAAGTGTGCCTCCAAGCTCGTGAAACTCATGCGGTCGAGTTACGGTGAAGGAGCGTCGACGAGCGCGAAGTTGCGGTTCGCGTGAATTTCTACCGAGCGCGCTCCCACGCCGCAGCTTCCGAGCGCTCGACGGTCGGCCATTTCGAGACGACGGTCGACGCAGACGTCCGGCGGCAAATCTGGAGGCACAGGATCGAGCCGAGGGCCGTCACGAGGTAAACGGCATCGCCTTCCCACTCATGGCGCGCCCGGCAGTTCCGCGAACACGTATTGGAGCGCGGCCGCGGGTGGCGGCGCCGGCATCGCGGCGGGCGACATCGCCGGCGACGGGCGCGTCGTGGCGGTATCGGGCTGGGCGCACCCGGCGCCGACCCACGCGACGCCGAGGAGGGCGAGCACGGCGAACGGTCGCGTGCGCATGTCCCTACTCCTCGAGCACGAAGGTCAGGAGCAGGTTCACTTGATACTCGGTGATCTTGCCGTCGGCGAGCTTCACCTGTTGCTCCTTCACCCACGCCCCGCGGATGTTGCGGATGGTCTGATTCGCCCGCGCGATGCCCTGATTCATCGCGTCCTCGAAACTACGGGTCGACGTCGAGCTGATCTCGGTCACTTTCGCGACTGCCATGGTCGTCACCTCCGACCATCACGATACGCCACGCCTCCCGCCACGCGATCGGTGCGATTCCCGACTCGTGCGCGCGCGTAGGTCATCTTGACAACCCCATAGGCCATCGATACTCGTCGGCCGATTTTTCACGGGACACGCGTCATTCCATGACTTATCGGAGCATCGATGCTCGAGGTTCGTAACCTCACCAAGCGATACGGCGACATTGCCGCCGTCCGTGACATCAGCTTCAGCGCCGAACAGGGGCAGATCCTCGGCTTCCTCGGCCCGAACGGCGCCGGCAAGACGACCACGATGCGCATCCTCACCGGCTTCCTGCCGGCGACGAGCGGCACCGCCAAGGTCGCGGGCTTCGACGTCTTCACCGAAAGCGCCGAAGTGCGGCGTCGGATCGGGTATTTGCCCGAGAACCCGCCGCTCTACACGGAAATGACCGCCGAGGCGTACCTGCGCTTCGTCGCGCGCATCAAAGGCATGCCGCGGAACGCCATCGAGGACGCGATCGACCGGGTGATCGCCACCTGCGGCCTCGAGAACGTGCGCCGCCGCCTCCTCGGCCAGCTTTCGAAGGGCTACCGCCAGCGCGCCGGGTTGGCCCAGGCGCTCATCCACGATCCGCCGGTGCTCGTGCTCGACGAGCCGACGATCGGCCTCGACCCGATCCAGATCCGCGAGATCCGCGCCCTCGTGCAGCAGCTCGCGGGCGAACGCACGATCATCCTCTCGACCCACATCCTCCCCGAGGTCTCCCAGATCTGCGAGAAGGTCGTGATCATCAACGAGGGCCAGGTCGTGCTCGAGCAGGACATGGCGTCGCTGAAGGCGAGCGGCACCCTCGAGGACGTGTTCCTGAACGCGATCGCCAAGACGCACCACCCGGAGCACGCGGAGACGACGGCATCGCCGGAGGCGTCGGCATGAGGAACGTCTTCACCATCGCGGGCCGCGAGATCCGCTCGTACTTCGTCTCGCCGATCGCCTACGTCGTCCTGACGGGCTTCCTCCTCCTCGGCGGCTGGTTCTTCTTCAACCTGCTCGCGCGCTTCAACATGCTGCTCACGATCTACTCGGCGCAGCAGAACCCCCAGGTGCTCGAGCGCCTGAACCTGAACGAGTTCGTGGTGGCGCCGCTGCTCCACAACCTGTCGGTGATCCTCGTCATCCTGGTGCCCGTCATCACGATGCGAAGCCTCGCCGAAGAGAAGAAGGCCGGCACCTACGAGCTACTGCTCACGTCGCCGCTCCGCATCTCGGAGATCGTGCTCGGCAAATTCCTCGGCGCGTTCCTGTTCGTCGCGATCATGGTCGCGACGACCGGCGTCTACGCCCTCGTCCTCATGATGTACGGCAACCCCGAGACGGGCGTCATCCTCTCCGGCTACTTCGGCCTCCTGCTCCTCGCGACGGCGTTCGTCGCCGTCGGCGTGCTGGCGTCGTCCTTCACCGAAAACCAGATCATCGCGGCGGTGAGCTGCCTCGTCGCGCTGCTGCTGCTCTACGTCATCGCCTGGCCCGCCGATTCCGCTGGCGAGACCATGGGCGCGATTCTCAAGTACATGTCTCTCACCGAGCACTTCGCGCAGATGGTGAAGGGCGTGATCGACACGAAGGACCTGGTCTACTTCGGGACCGTCATCGTGCTGGCACTCTTCCTGACCCACCGCTCGGTCGAGTCGATTCGCTGGAGGTAGGCGTGGGGAGTCGCTCGACGTCGCTCTTCGGCCTGTGGGGCACGGTCCTCCTGGCCTTCGGTCTGGTCGCCTACGCGGTGGCTCCGGCCGCCTCGGCGTACGTGCTCGTGCACGTCGGGCTCGGGTTCCTGCTGATCGTCCTCTGGCTGACGGCGAGCAAGGAGAGCGTGAGCTCGTTCCTGGGTGAGCGCTCGACCAAGTACGGCGCGAACGCCGTCGTCTATTCGTTGATTTTCGTGGCGATCCTCGTGGTGCTGAACTACCTTGCCGCGCGCCACAATCATCGCTTCGACCTCACCAAGCAGAACGTGTTCTCGCTCTCGACCCAGTCGGAGGGAGTGCTGGCGAAGCTCGAGAAGCCGGTCGAGGTGTACGCCTTCAGCGAAGGCGGCATCGATCCGATCATCGACGACCTCCTCGACAGCTACAAGAACGCGTCGAACAAGTTCAGCTACCGGATGGTCGATCCGGTGAAGGACCGCGACCTCGCCGAGCGCTTCAAGGTCACCGAGATCCCGTTCCTCCACATCCAGTACGGCGAGCCCGCCGAGGACGGCTCGGGGGCGCAGACCGCGACGGTCACCCGCGACATCAGCGAGGAGACGATCACCAACGGCCTCCTCAAGGCGACCTCGACGACGAAGAAAATGGTCTGCTTCCTGGACGGCCACGGCGAGGCCGATCCCGAGAACCGGGACGCGCGTGGCGCCTCCTCCTTCCAGGACGCGCTCCGGAACGAGAACTACGACACCAGGAAGGTGCTCCTCGCGAGCGAAGCCACGGTGCCCGACGAGTGCAGCATCTTCGTCGTCGCGGCGACCGAGCGTCCGCTCTTCGACCACGAGGTCAACGCCATCCGCGAGTATCTGAAGGCCGGGCGATCCGCGATGTTCATGGTGCCGCCGCCGCGCGGCGCACAGCTCGGCGAGGTGCTGGCGCCCTGGGGCGTGAAGCTCACCGACACGGTCGTCGTCGACCAGGTCGTGCGGCTCTTCCAGGGACCCGCGCTCGGGCTCCAGATCCTCGCGTCGACCTACGGCGCCCATCCCATCACGCAAGGGTTCACCGAGCGGACGGTCTTCCCGATGGCGCGCGCAGTCCAGGCCGACGCCGCCGGCAAGACCGGGCTCACCGCGGTCGAGCTCGTGAAGTCGAGCCCGTCGGCGTGGGCGGAATCCGACATCGAAGGCGTCTTCAAACGCGGCGAGGCCGCGCAGGGCGAGGGAGACATCCAGGGCCCGGTGTCCCTCGCGGTCGCGATCACCGGCAAGCACAAGGAGATGGGCTTCGACAAGGAAGGCGAGACGAAGCTCATCGTCGTCGGTGACGCCGACTTCACGTCGAATCAGTTCTTCGGCCAGCTCTTCAACCGCGACCTCGTGCTCAACATGATGGGCTGGCTCGGCGGCCAGGAAGAGCTGATCTCGATCCGGCCGCGCGCCATCGAGGCCTCGCGGGCGCAGCTCACGCCCGCGGAGAGCCGCCGCATCTTCTACCTCTCGGTGCTGGTCCTGCCGGAGCTCCTCCTGTTCCTCGGCCTCACCGTCTGGTGGCGCCGGAGCACCAAGTGAGGCCGCGGAACACTCTCCTTCTCCTGCTCGTTCTGATCGCGCTCGGCGGCTACCTCTACTGGGTCGAGCTTCCCGGCCAGGAGCGCGAGGCCGAGTCGAAGAAGCTGCTCACGCTGAAGAAGGACGCGGTCACCGGGATGACGCTCGCGTATCCCGACCGGACGATCGCGCTCGAGAAGAGTCCCGAGGGTCGTTGGCGAATCACCTCGCCGGTCGCGGCCGACGCCGACGACGCCGTCGTCAACAACATGCTGACGGCGATCGAGGTCGCCGACGTGTCGCGCACGCTCGAAGACGTCGGCGACAAGCTCGCGTCGTACGGTCTGGCACCACCCGAGGCCACCGTCACGCTCACCCTGAAGGAAGGCAGCATCCCACCCATCAAGGTCGGGAAGACGACGCAGATCGGCTCGGCCGCGTATCTCCAGAAGGGCGACGATCCGAAGGTCTACATCGGGACGATGGCCTTCCAGAGCGGCATGAAGAAGCAGGTCAAGGACCTGCGCGACAAGTCGCTCGTCACGTTCGAGGACCAGGACGTGCGGAAGGTCGAGCTCGAGAAGGACGGCGCCGCCGTCACCGCCGAGCGCGGCGAGGGCGACAAGTGGCGCATCACCACGCCCGGCGACTACCCGGCCGACGCCGCCGAGATTCGCGCCCTGCTCGCGAGCATCCGCGGGCTCCGCGCCGACGACTTCGTGAGCGATGACCCAAACGCCGATCTTTCCGCGTGGGGCCTGACTGATCCACAGCTGAAGGTCACGGTCTGGACCGGCAAGGACGCGGCGCACAAGACCGTCGTCTTCGGCAAGTTCAAGGACGACGAGCCGAGCAAGAAGGGCATCTACGCGAAGCGTACGGACCTGTCGTCGGTCGTGACCCTGCCCGACTTCGCGCTCAAGAACGTCGACAAGAGCGTCACCACGCTCCGCGACAAGACCGTCCTCGCGTTCGCGAAGGAGCAGGCGGCGAAGCTCGCGGTCACGCGCAAGGACGGCCTCGGGTTCACGCTCGTGAAGCGCGACGGCGCCTGGCACATCGAGGAGCCGGGCGAAGGTACCGAGCGCGCTCCCACCATGACCCGCTTCCTCGACGACCTCGCCGCCTTCAAGGGCACCGAGATCATGTCGGAGGACCCGAGCAAGGACCTCCGCGAATGGGGCCTCGGCACGCCCGACATGACCGTCGTCGTGAGCGACGCCGAGGGGAAGACGCTCGGCACGCTGATCGGCGCTCGCGGCCCGGAGCCCGCCGGCGATCCTAACGCCAAGGCGTTCGTCTCGGCCGTTGGGAGTGGCATCGTCTACATGGTGAAGCCGTTCGTCTACGACCGCATCGACAAGAAGCGGGCCGACTTCCGCGACGGCCCCAAGCCGTCGCCGGGCGCCGCACCGAACGCCGCGCTCGTCCCGCCGCCCGCCATCCAGGATCTCGACGCGGACGCGCCGCCGCCCGACGCAGGCATGGAGAGCGGACTCGAGGGCGACCTGCCGGAGGATCCGGACGAGCCGATGGCCGGCGAAGAGGTCGTCGACCCTGACGAATAGTCAGGCGGCGCGCCGTTTGTTCGTGATGCCCGTCCGCGCGGCCCAGCGCATTCGCCCGCGCTCGTAGGCTTCGAGCAGCCGGCGGCCTTTCGCCGCGATCCTGCGGGCGGCCGCGACCGTCCTCGGAACGGGCTCGCCCCACGCGGCGGCGCTCAGGGCGAATCGGGTCGGGCGTCCGGCGTCGTCGACGAGCGGCGGCAAGGTGCCGCGACCGTAGAAGCGGACCGCCCAGCTGCCTTTCCGCCGCATCTCGAGCGGCGTCATGTCGCGGATGGCCTTCTTCACGCCGGGCTCCAAGCTCGACCGTTCCCGCGGCGGCTTCTCGTTCTTCGCTGTGGCCATGGCCGGGGCGAATGCACTGACCATGCCAGCCGGCGCCCGCGGGCGCGCAGGGTCGCGCGCCTCGAACGTGGCGCCGGATTGTAGAAGTCGCCGGACGGTTCGACCTCATTTGCGAACGCGCGCCGCGCGTGATCGAGATGCGGCGATGAGGAGCGCCCCCTGACCGGAATCGAGATCGTCGTACTGCTCGCGGCCGGCGCGGCGGCGGGCGCCATCAACTCGCTGGCCGGCGGCGGCACGCTCGTCTCGTTCCCGATGCTTCTCTGGCTCGGCCGTGACCCGATCATCGCCAACGCGACCAACACCCTCGCGCTCTGTCCCGGCGCCCTCGCCGCGATGTTCGCGTTCCGGAGCGACTTCGGCCCGATCCGCCGCTGGATGCTGCTGATCGTGCCGCCGTCGCTGTCGGGGGGCTTTCTCGGCGCGATCCTTCTCTTACGGACGCCGGAGCGCGTGTTCGAAGCGCTCGTCCCGTGGTTGATCCTGTTCGCGACCGTGCTCTTCGCCGCGCAGGGTCCCATCATCGCGGGCATCCGGCGCCTGCGCCGCACGCCCGTCGACCATCCGCGCCTCGACGGCCCACGGGTGTCGTCATGGCCCTGGGTCGTCGCGTTCGAGTTCCTCGTCGCGATCTACGGCGGGTACTTCGGGGCGGGCATCGGCATCATGACCCTCGCCGCGCTCGGCCTCGTCGGCTTCACCGACATCCACCACATGGTGGGCCTCCGGAACTTCGCCGCGCTCTGCATCAACGGCGTCGCCTCGGTCTACTTCGTCGCCAAAGGCGCCGTCGTCTGGCCGGACGCGCTCGTGATGATCGTCGGCCAGGTCATCGGCGGCTACGGCGGCGCCCGCATCGCGCGCCACCTCGGCCGCACGTTCATGCGCCGAGCCGTCGTCGTCATCGGCGTGCTGATGGCGCTGTCGCTCCTGCTCGCGCGGTGACTACACGATCGAGGACGCGAGCGGCGCGATCAGACCTCGAGACCGACCGCCCGCATGAGCGCGAGCGCGTTGCTCTTCGTCACCACCCCCGGGCGCATCGTGTAGTCGAAGCACATGCGGCCGTCCTCGAGGTGGTCCTCGAAGTGGACGTTCGCGGCGGCGTCGCCGAGGGCGTCGGCGATGCGCGCGAGGGCGAGGTCGTGCGTGGTGACGAGCCCGATGCCGCCGTTCGCCGCGAGCGTCTTCACGATCGCCTCGGCGCCGATCGCGCGGTCGTGGGAATTCGTGCCGGAAAGAATCTCGTCGAGGAGAAAGAGGAGCGGGAGCGCGCCCCGGCTGACATCGACGATCTGACTCAAGCGCTTCACCTCGGCGTAGAAGCGCGACGTTCCGTCCTGGAGCGAGTCCGTGATGCGGATCGCCGCGCCGACGGCGAGGGGCGTGAGGCGGAGACGATCGGCGCGGACGGTCGCGCCGGCGAGCGCGAGGACGACGTTGACGCCGACCGTACGGAGCAGCGTGCTCTTCCCCGACATGTTGGAGCCGCTCACGATCAGCACGCCGTGACCCGCTCCGAGGCGCAGGTCGTTCCGGACGCAACGCTCGATCGGCAACAGGGGATGGCCGAGCCGCGTACCCTCGACGACGGGTGGGCCGTCGACGATCTCCGGGAACACGTCGGTCGGATGCTCGCACGCGTGGCTCGCGAGCGCGAGCAGCGCCTCGAGCTCGCCGATCGCCGCGAGCCAGCGCGGCACGGCCGGCCCCGAGATCGCGTGCCAGCGTTCGATCGCGAGCGCGAAGTTCGTGCGCCAGAGGAGCGCGAACGACACGAGCGCGAAGACTTGGTTGCGGTAGGCGTCGAGGAGATTGATGAGCCGCTGGAGTCTCGCGATGCGCCGTGACGGCGGCTCGCCGGCGCTCTGCACCTCCGCCTGAAGCGCGGTCAGGCGATCGGCGCGGAAGCGCTCGCGCTCGAGCCGCACGAGGAGGTCGGACAGCAGCGCCAGGTGGACGGCCGGCTGCGTCGCGCGCCGGAGCGCCACCAGAACGCGCGGCCGCAGTCGCAGCGCGAACGCCGTCTGCGCCGTGGCGGCGGCGATCATCGGCCACGCCGCGAACGCGCCGAGCGCCGCGAGCCAGCCGAGATCCCACGCCGCGAACAGGAGGATGGTGACGGCGGGGAATGCGAGCGCGAGTCCGCGCTCCGCCGCCGTCGGATGCCAGACGGGCTCGGCCGCCCAATGCGTGAGCGACCCGGCGTCGACCGCGCCGCGCACGTCCTCGCCGAGGAGCGCGATCTCCTCGCGAAGGTCGAGGCGGGGCGCGAGCTCGGTGATCGCTTCCTGCCGCGCCGCGACGTCGGCAGCGGACGCCGGAGCGAGGAGCCAGCTCGCGAGCGTCGTCTCGCCCATCTGCGTCCGTGCGGTGCAGAGCAGCTCGAAGAGCGAGCCGCGCCCGAACAGGTCGAGGTCGGCGGCATACGGATGGGCGGCGTCCAGGAAGCGCTCGCCCGTCACGCCCTTCCCGACGAAGGCGTGATCGAGACGCGCGAGGCCCGCTTCGTAGAACCGCACGGAGCGCGCGGCGATGCGCTCGGCGCGCCGCGTCCGCTGGTGCATCGCGACCAGCACCGCGAACGCGGCGAGCGGCAGCACGACGAGCCAGCGGGGCACCATGTGGAAGTCGAACCCGAGGAACAGGAGGACGATCGCCGCCACGAACGTCCAGGAGCGCGCCCGCGACAAATCGGCGGCCCGGCGCGCGAGTCCGTCCACCGTGGCCCGACGGTCGCGGAGGCGGACCTCGTACTCGTCTCTCGGCGACACGCCGAGCTCGCCCCTATTTCTTCCGCGCCGGCGTCGGGCTCGGCGCCGCGGCGGAGCGTTTCTGGCCGTTGAACGTCCAGCCGTCGATCCGCAAGCCGGCCGCGACGGTGAACCCGGTCTGGTAGAAGCGGACGACCGCATCCGGGTCGACCAGCACGAAGCTCGGCGTCCCGCTCACGCCGTAATTCTGGAACGTCACGCGGTGCGGATCGATGGCCACGATCTCCGGGAAGGGCTCCTTTTGGTCCGCGAGGAACTTCCGGACGAGGTCGGGATCCTCGTCGGTAATCGCGATCAAGTCGACCTGGCGCTCCTTCGCGAACGCCATGATCTCGGGGAGCGCGTGCTTGCAGATCACGCACCAGGTCGCCCAGAAATAGAGGAGATCCGGGCGATCCTTCGAGAGCTGGTCCTCGCCGCGCACGACCTCGATCGGCATCGACGGCGCGACGCTCCCGACCTTCGGCGGCCCGGGCAGCTTCGGCAGCTCGAGCGGGTACGGACCCGGCCGGAGCGTGATCGTGCGCGGCTCGCCGTTGCGCAGCGTCGCGAGCTCGTAATCGACGCCGATCTCGCTCCGCATGGTCCACTCGCGCACCTGCGTCGGCTCCTGGAAAAGCGCGCCTGGCGGTCCGAGGATGACGTCGCCGACCTCGAGCCCGGCGGTCTTCGCGGGCGAGTCGGCGTTCACCGTCATGACCGCGACGGCGCCCTCGCTCGTGCCCCACTTCTTTCGTTGCGACTCCTCGAGCGGCCGGAAGTAGATCCCCATGTAGGCCGGCATCAGCTCCTCGACGAGGCGGCGCTCCTCGGCGAGCGGCGGGAAGCTCTCGCCGGACGCGAGGAGCGCGGGCGCCTCGGCGTCGACCGCGCCGCCGAGCGCCAGGTCCTCGCACGCGGCGAGGCGCTCGTACGCGGCCCGCTCGTCGGCGGTCGCGCGCGTCGCCATGTACACGCGACCTGCCATGCTGGTCAGGTGGGTGCGCAGTCGCAGCACGGCGCCGAGCCGGACCTCGGCGCGGTAGCTCGCCGCGGACGCGTCCGCGGCCTTCCGCTTCAAGAGCTTCAACCGCGCGTGGCGCGCCGCGTCCGCGCTCGCGTACGGGACGAGCTCGGCGAGGAGCCCGTGCAAGGTCTTCCGCCGAGCCTCGGCGTCGAGCGCTTTTGCCTTGGCGCCGTCGAGCAACCGATCCTTCCAGACGGAATTCTCTTTGATGAACTCCCGCAGGACCTCGATCTTGAGCGCGTCGAACGCCTGGTTCCAGCGATCGGCGTAGGTCGCGAGTCGGCTCGAGAACTCGGGCAGCACGCGCGCCTGCTCCTCGAGCTCGGCGAGCGAGCGCGGGCTGAAGGTGCCGAAGCTCGCGCCGATGCGATCGAGGAGCCGGAGGTCGGATTCCCACGCGCCGCGCTCCTTCCACGCTTCCGCGAGGAGCTCGTCGGCGAGCGCCGCCACGCGCGGGTCGACGGTCGGGGCCTTTTCCTCGGCGGCGGGCGCCGCGTTCGCCGCGCCCTTCTCGCCGTGCGCCTGGGCGGGCTCGGCCGCGATGTCGCGCACCGCCGCGGACGCCGATGCGGGGCCGGTGGCCACACCCGCCGCCTTCGCGAGGCGTGCCGCCAGGAATACGTCGAGGGTCGAGTTCGGGATGTCGGGCGTACGGTCGGTGACGAGGACCGTCGCCTCCGCTTCGGGGAAGCGGTCGAGGCCGGACACGGCCTCGAGGAAATGGAACGAGTGGCCGATGCCGTCCTTGCCCCGATTCTCGGGATAGCAACCGTACGCGCGGCGGTCGGCGGTCGTCGAGAAATACCCGCAGACGTTGCCGGTCGGCGTCGCGTCGGCGTCGGGATGGATGACGTGCGCGAACGACCCGGAGAAGCACTGCGACATCAGCATCACGACGCGCACCGCGGGATCGAGGCTCGTGAAGAGCTTCCGGAGCTCGTTCACGCCGAGGGTTTCGCCCCAGAGCGAGATCGTGTTGTCCCGCTCGTCGGCGGCGTTCCGCTCGCCGTGGTCGGTGACGTAGAAGAGCAGCGTGTCCCCCGCGCCGAGACGGGTCTTGGCGTCGGCGAACCAGGCCGTCAGCGCGTCCTTCTTCGCGACCTGGAGGGTCGCGCCGTCCACCGTCGAGTCGGCGTAGATGATGGGCGCCCGGAGTGCGTTTTGCGCCCACTGCGGGAGGAGCCAGAAGCCGGGCGTGTCGTCGGTCTCGCGGGTCGCGAGGTCGGGCGTCGGGTCCGCACCGTCGCCGCTGAAGATCGTGATGTTGGCGGCCGGGATGCCGTCCTCGCGCAGCAGCTCGTAGGCGCGCCGGATGTGGTGCAGATGGCTCTGGTAGTTGATCTCTTTCCTGCCGCCGCCGTTGAGCAGGAGCGCGTGCAATCGCCCGGGCGCGGGCGGCGGTACGCCGGCGCGGCGCTCCGCGCGAAGGCCGGGCTCGCCCGCGTGGACGGCGCAACCGGCGGCGGGCAGCAAGAGCACGAGCAGTACGAACGACAGGAGACGGCGCGGTGAGCGAACCCCGGCGGATGTCGGCACGCGCGGACCCTACCAGAGGGCGCGTGGATCGAGAATCCGACCCCGTTGCGACCGACGGTCGGCGCGACTACTCCGGTCAACAGATGGAAGGCATGGACCTCCTCGTCTCGTCGAGCGAAGTCGTGACCCGCTTGGCGCTGGCGCTCCTCTACGGGGGTCTCATCGGTTGGGAGCGGGAGGTCCGGCAGAAGCCCGCGGGCCTGCGGACCCACATGATGGTGTCGCTCGGCTCCGCGGCCTTCACGCTCGTGAGCTTCGAGCTCGCGGCGGCCGCGCGCGAGCGCGACGGCATGGCGAGCGACCCGATCCGCATCGTCGAGGGCGTGACCGCCGGCGTCGGGTTCCTCGGTGCCGGGTCGATCATCCAGAGCCGCGGCTCGGTCGAGGGGATCACGACCGCGGCCGGCCTTTGGGTCGTCGGCGCGATCGGGATCGCGTGCGGCGGCGGTCACTACCTCCTCGCGACCACGACCGCGCTGCTCACGTTCGCGATCCTGGCCGGCCTCAGCTTCGTGGAGCGCCGCACGGGGCGCCCGCCCGCCGAGGAGCAGAGCAAGGAGCGGTCAGCGCGCGAAACCGGTCAGTAGCCCGATCACCGCATCGGCGTGCGCGTCGGCGAATGCCGGCTCGGTCGGGTCGATCCCGGTGATGCGGCGGCACTCCGGCGCCTGGCTGAAGACGAGCCCGGCGGCGCCGAGCATGATGTAATGGAGGCTCGCGGGCGGAACCTTCGGCAGGAACCCGGCGGCCTGGCCGCGCTCGATCATCGCCCGTAGGCCCTCGTGCATGGGGCGCACGAAGCCGTCGACCAGCCACTCCATGCGCGGCCCCTCGTGCTTCCCTTCGTCGTTCATGAGCCGCATGAACTCCGGCCGGCGCGCCATGAAACGGATGAAGCGGCGCGCGACCTGCTCGAGCTGACGGCGCTCGCCGTCGGCCGCGTGCGCGGCACTCGCCTCGGCGATCTCACGTTGGAGCTCGGCGAAGGCGGATGAGACGGCCTCGCGCCAGAGGCCGTCCTTGTTCCCGAAGTAATAGGTGATGAGCCCGAGGTTCGCGCCGGCCCGTTCCGCGATGTCGCGCGTGCGGGCCCCGTCGAAGCCGCGCTCGGCGAAGACCTCGAGGGCGGTCGCGAGGATCTTCCCGCGCGTGGTGTCGTCGGAGCCGGAGGGGGCCGGCGCCGCGCGGAGGCGTTCGACGGCGCGCCGCCGGCCCGAGTGTCGCGGTGACGGACGTCGGAGTGGAGCCGGACGCGTCTTGGCCATGACCAGGAGTTTTACTCCCCTGACTAAGGAACGCAACGCTCACGAACCGGGCAAGCGCTTCGTCGAGCCGCCGCCGGACGGCTCCATCAGTGCGCAGGTCGATGTGCTGCGATCCGTATCGGCGCGCAGCACGGCATGCAGCGCGCTTGCGGAAGTCTCAGAGCTCTGGGGGGGGCAGCACGCACGCTCGGAGAGCGTCGCCAGTAACTCGGCAGGGTCGACCGGCTTTCCGAGCATGCCCACTTCGTGGCGCTGGTACGCGCGAACCACCTGCGCGTCGCCGGAGAGCATGACCAGTGGGACGGCCGCCGTGGTCGGATCGGCTGCGAGTCGCCGGGCGACTTCCCAGCCGTCCATGCCCGGCATGTGCACGTCGAGAAGCGCGAGACACGGCCGGTAGCCGTTCGCGAACATTTGCAGAGCTTCGTAGCCCGACCGCGCGGCCGTCGCGACGAAGCCCTCGGCTTCCAGCAGGAAGCACGTCGCCTCGCGTAAGCCGTCGTGATCCTCGACGACCAAGATGGCGTGAGAATGAACATCCGGCATGGCCGCATTTTCCTAACCATGGTGCCGCGCGAGGGCAAGCATCTGGAAGGCGTCACGAGCAGAGTTGCTCACCCCTTCGGACGTTTGGCCACCCCGAAGACTCGCATCTGTGCCTCGTCGCGAAGGTGCTGTCGCGCGGAGGACGGGAGCGCTACACAGGCGTCGCACAGGCGATCCGCATCGGCATCGGCGGTTGCGGGAATCGGCGCGCGCGGCGCCGCGATCGGCTCACAGCAAAGGCTGCACGTGCGCTCGTCGTCGAGCGTCACGATCGGCGCTTCCCGGACGCGGCGCCGCGGCAAGTGGTTGCCGGCATCTGACGTCCGAAGTCGGAGAGGAGTCGAGCCCGCATACACCCGTGCCTTCGTAGGCTCGGAAGAAATGTACGGGCGGAGCGATCGGAGCTCGATGAGCTGGCCGGTCGGACGAGGGAGCCGTTCGCGCGGGATTGGCCAGGTAGGGGCAACGTAGTCGACTGGCCGGCGTGATCTAGTGCCGCGGTGCTTTTCGTCGAGCTCGAGCCATGGCTCCCGGCGGCGACTCGAGTCATCCGGTGTGCGCCCGCACACTCGGTGAACCGCCGGCCCAAAACGGTCAATCGGATTTGGCCTTGAACGTGCCCGTCTGGTTCTTGAGGGTCGTCGAGTACGTGGCGTCCCAGCACGCGCCCGCGGTGTTCACGAGCTGCACCCGCACCGGCAGATGCGTGATCGGCAGCGCCGGCGTGTGCAACGTGGGACCCCGGCCCTTCAGCGTGATCTTGCCCTTCCCCGCGATGCCCGCGCGCAGCACGAGCTGCTGGACGCCGCTCGGCGTGAGGTCGCGGTCGACGTAACGGAAGCCGGACGCGCTCTCGCGCCAGCACGGCTTCGGGCTCTTGGCGTTGCAGGTACCCCCGGCCGGCGCGCTCGCGTGCGACACGAGCGTGTTCTCGCCGTCGTAGATGCAGAGGCGGTAGTCGGTGTCGACGGTCGGATTGCCGAAGGACGACTTCGGCGTGTCGGCGCCCTTGGCCCACTTCCACTGGAGCCGGTCCTTCGTGTCGGGCGTGGCGTTCCGCACCTGGAGCTGGGCCGCGCCCGGGACGTTGGTCCCGCGACAGTCGCCCGCCGGCACGGCACCGCACGCGCCGGGTTCGAGCTGCACGACCTGCTGGAACGTCGGACGATTGATCCAGTGGATCGCGGGCACGGCGGTGATGCCGACCGCCGAGTGCCGGACGTCGTCGTCCGCGATCGCGCGCTTCCAGTCGGCGACGTTCGCGCTGCCGAAGGCCGCCTCGAGATCGGCCGCCGCGTCTTCCATCGCTTCCCAGAGGGCCGTGCGGCACGCGGCGAGGTTGCCGTTGCCGCAGTAGATGCGCGACCACGGGTCGAGCACGGTCTGCCCGAGCACCTGGCGGAGATCCTTCTGCACATGGCCGTAGAAGCCCCCGTTGAACGCCGAGCCCTGGTGCGCGCCCGGCGTGTCGTGGAGTCCGATGCGCAACGCAGAGATCGCGTTGCCCGACGCCGCGTCGAACATCGCCCGCGAGAGCCGCGTCCACCACGCGTCCATGATCGCCGGCGACTGCGGATCGTCGTACTCGCCGCTATTGTCGAAGTCGCGGCGGTGCGTCTCCGTCGTCACCCACGCCGCGAGCCGGTCGCGCATGTCCTGCACGCGCGGATCGAGCCCGCCTGGCGCGGTCGCGCCGAGCACCTGGAGCAACAGCGGCAAGACCTCCTGCCCGCGGAGATCGACGGTGCCCGCGTCCTCCATCGCATCGATCATGTCGGTACGGTCGGCGTTGCCGGCCGCGATGAGCGCCTCGACCCGCGTGTCGAGGAGCTGGCTCCGATAGACGGGCCCGTACGAGTACTCGCGGTCGTTGGCGCCGAACTCGGGCGCCTGCTTGTTGTTCCACGACGTGAGGTACCCCTCGGCCGGATTGAGCTCGAACGGCTGCGCCGCGAGCGGGATGAACCCCTGCCAGTCGAACGAGCCGTCGCCGAGCGTCGGGAAGTACGGATCGACGCCTTGCGCGCGCTGCGGGCACTTGCACGAGTGCTGGTACCCGATGTCCTTCCGGTCGATGTAGAACCAGTTGAACGTGTAGTCGACGCCGGCGCCCATCGCCTGGCGGAACGAGTCGTAGCCGTTCGTCATGTACGTCGGGTCGTTGATGCGGCGGAAGCCGAGCGCGGAGCCGAGCTCGTTGCGGTAGGTCGTGCGGAGGGTCGCGATCGCGACCGGGGTGTCGTCGACCAGCGTGCCGCGCGCGACGAGCGGCCCGTAGTCCTCGGTGCGCTCGACGTGGAACGAGAGGACGAGGTCGGCGCCCGGGATCAGGATGCAGCCGTCGTTGATCGCGCCGTCGCCGTCGTCGTCGACCGCGTCGGCGCACTGGAGTAGCGGCAGCTCGGGGAGCCCGACGACGGGACAGCCGTCGTTCACGAAGCCGTCGTTGTCGTCGTCGAGCGCGTTGGCGCACTGGCTGCCGCTCTCGCCGAGGGTCGGGTTCGGCAGCCCCCCCGCCGTCGGCTTCGCGATCATCGTGTGCTCGTACGCCTCGATCGGCTTGCAGACGCCGTCGTGCAGGTATCCCATCGAGGCCGTCGTCGCCGGTCCGCCGCCCGGCTCGCAGAGCAGGAGCACGAACTGGTCGACGTTGTCGGCGCCCGCCGACGTCGCCGACCAGGCGTAGTCGGTACCGCGGCCGAGCTGCACGTAGATGTCGGTGCCCGCGAACGCCGCGCCGCGCGCGTCGATGCCGGGACCGTGCACGTCCTTCTCGATCAGCAGCTGCGGCATGAAGTACGCCGTCTGCGGCCCGAAGACGGCGATCGGGTTTCCGTTCCGGGTGTGGTCGCCGGCGATCAGGAGCGCGTTGCTCGTAGCACTCGGGAGCCCGAGCCCCGAGGGGCCGTTCGCGATCGCGTCGAGCAACGATTGCAGGGGCGGCCCCGTCGTATCCACGGGAGTCAGGCTCGCGCAATCGATGGCGGGGTTGGCCGCCGGGTTCACCGGTCCCAGGTTCGTCATGTAGGGCGCCGCGGCACGCGAGCTCGTCGGCGCCTCGACGTCGTTCATGAAATGCAGGTCGTCGAAGATCGCGCGCGCCGTGGCCGCGTTGCCGAGCGTCGCTTCCATCGCCTTCAGGCCGCAGTAGTTGGTGAGCTCGCCACCACCGCCCTTCCCGAAGATGCCGCCGACGAGCGCCGCGGTCGCGACGATGTCCTCCGGCTTCCACGTCTGCGGCACCTGCTGGAGCGCCGGGTACTCGGCCGGGAGCTTGGTCGGATCGAGGAGCGCCTCGGCGATGTAGGCGTTCACGCCGTCGACGTAAGCGAGCGCGTCGGCGGCGATCGCCTGGTTCTCGGCGTCGCCGTTCTGGAACGCCTGCACCTGCGCGGTGAGGTCGGCTTCCGTGTACGGCGCGATCGCGAGCTGCTCGCGGTCCATCGCGATGTTCGAAGGCGACGCGCCGATGAACTCGGAGAGCCGCGCGCGGCCGTAGTGGCGGAGCACGTCCATCAGGAAGAGCCGGTCCTCCGCCGCCGTGTAGCCCTGCGCGAACATCGTCGCGTAGCGCGTCTCGCCGAAGATGTGCGGCACGCCGAAGCTCGCGTCGCGGACGACGGTGACGCCAGCCGTCGGCGAGTAGGTCCGCACGATGTCCGTATCGGGCGTACCGAAGGAGGCGTCCTTGAAGAAGTCGAAGACCTGCGCCTCGGTGAGTCCGGGCGACGCGTAGACGAGGTTCCCGTACATGTCGAGCTGATCGCGCACGTACGGAGGGTACGTTCCACCCTGCGCCTGGATCGCCTCGGCGCCGTTCAGCGAGCCGTCCTGCCCCGGCGGCAGGATGTTGATGAAGCCGCCGGCGTCGCCGAAGCCGCGGTAGTTGCCCTGCGCGGCGGCGAGAGACGGCGTGAGGGCGGCGGCCAGGAGCGCGAAGGCTAGGGCGTGGGGGCGCAAGCGCATGGAGATCTCCTCGGAGTCGACATCGTGTGGTCGGCGATTCTGGTGCGGGCCGGAGGGTAGAAGGCACGTCCGACGCGGCCAATCCCGATGGGTCGTGATGGGCGACCCGGAAAATGAGGAGAGCTTCCCAAGAAAACGGGGGCGGAATAACGATGTCCGCCGTGAGTCCGCCGCCGAGAGGTCGTGAGCGGAGCGTCGTGCTCCCCTACTGGCTCGACCGTCCCGCGGAGGAAGCGCTCGACATCGCCGGCGCCGCCGCACGCGCCGGGTGCGCGCGGCTCTGGATCGGCGAGATGGCGACGTTCGACGCGTTCGCGCTCGCGACGGCGATCGGAATCCGTACGCCCGGTTTGCGCTTGTGCATCGGGCCGCTCGCGGTCGGCGTGCGCTCGCCGGTGGCACTCGCGCTCGGAGTCGCGTCGGTCGCGACGCTCACGAGCGCGGCGGTCGACGTCGCCCTCGGCGCGTCGAGCCCGGCGATCGTGAGCGGCTGGCACGATCGTCCATGGGATGCGCTGCCGCGCCGGATGCGCGAGTCGGTCGAGACGCTGCGCGCGCTGCTGCGCGGCGAGCGCGGCGACTACGACGGCACGACGCTTCGGACGCACGGATTCCGGTTGCAGCGCCCGCAGCCGGACGCGCGCGTCGCGGTGGCCGCGTTCGGGCCGGCGATGACGAGGGTCGCGGCGCGGGTCGCGGATACCGTCGTGCTGAATTTGGTTGCTCCGGCGCACGTCGCGGCCGTGCGGGCGACGATCGACCGCGAGGCAGCCACGGTCGGTCGCACGCCGCCCCGTCTCGCGGTGTGGGTGCCCGCCGCGCTCGATCCCGGCCTGGCGGCATTCCGCCAGCTCGCCGCGCAGATCGCGGTCTACCTCCAGCCACCAGGATACGGCGAAATGTTCACGGCACTCGGGTTCGGCGCGTTGGTCGATGAGGCGCGAAGCGGGCGACCCCGTCTCGACCTCGCGGCTTCGATCCCGCGCGAGCTGCTGGCGGCCGTCGGAGCGATCGGCGATGCCGGCGAGATCGAAGCGCGCGTAACGGCGTACCACGATGCCGGAGCGGACGACGTCGCGGTGGTGCCGGCGACCGCCGAGGATCCGGCCGGCGCGCGGGTGCTCGCCGCCGTCGCCCCCGCGGGGCTCAAGGATACTCGTCCGAGCCCTGCACCCAGATGAACGACTGCACGTCGATCATGTCGCGCGGACGCAGGTCGCGGACGTCGCGCGCGACCGTGGCGGCGAGCGCGAGGAGGCTCGCGTACGCCGGCCACGCGGGCCGCGAGGCGTAGCGGAAGTCGAAGCCGTATTTCGTCGCGGCGACGCGCGTGACGTTGGGCTTGAGGAAGACGTGCGTGTCCGGCCGAGCGATGAAGGCGAAGACGGTGAGGATGGGCCACGTGAGGACGCGCGTCTGCTTCCGCGGCAGCGCCGCGACCGCCTCGATCCAATACTCGAACCGCCGTTCGAGCGACGCGCGACCGTACAGCAGCTCGTAGAGGCCCTCGGCGAACGTGCGCGCCCCGCGCGGCGACCGGACGGCGTCCCGGAGTGCCATCTTCTCGAACGAGAAGAGCAGATTCGTGCGTGACTCGATCCGCACCGCGCGCGCCGCGACGTCCGCGGCTCTACCCGCCCGCAGCAACGCCGCATGCTCGGATTTCGGGAGCTGCTCCCGCCACGCAAGGTGCGCGCGCCATTTGTAGTCGCGCTCCCACGCCACGTACGTCTCGTCGGCGAAGCCCTCCGGGAAATACCGCAGGAACTTCCGCCGGCACCGGTCCGCACCCGCACGGGCGGCCGCGGACCGTCCCGGTACCGGACGCGGACCGCGGCGCCTGCCGTCGGCGTCTCTCGCGAGGGGCGCGGCACGCTCCGCCATGCGACGACCTTCGCAACGCGCGCGAAGGTAGTCGACCCCTACGGTTGCTGCGTCACGCGGCGCGCAGCTTGTAGCGGATCGGCATCCTCTTCGGGCCGCCGACGAACGTCGTCGCCATCGACTCGGGCTCGCCCGCGAGCTCGATGTGGTCGAGGCGCGGGAGGAGCTCGCGGAAGAACGCCTCCAGCTCCATGCGCGCGAGGTGCGCGCCGAGGCAGAAGTGCACACCGATCCCGAACGCGAGGTGCTCGTCGGCGTTCTTGCGGTCGATGTCGAAGCGCATCGCGTCGGCGAAGACGGTCTCGTCGCGATTCGCCGAGAGGTAGGACATCAGGAGCCAGTCGCCCGCCTTGAGGTCGACGTCGCCGAGCCGGTAGTCGCCCTGGGCCTGGCGCATGAAGTGACGGACCGGCGTCACCCAGCGGATGATCTCGTTCACCGCGTTCGGGATCTTCCCGGGATCGTCCTTGAGCGCCTGCATCTGCCCGGGGTTCCGAATGAGCGCCTCGAGGCCGCCCGCGACCGAGCTCGACGTCGTGTCGTGGCCGGCCGTGGCGATGATCGAGTAGTAGCCCGCCGTCTCGAGGTCCCCGAGCGGCTGCCCGTCGATCCTGCCGTTGGCGACCGTCGAGGCGACGTCGGACCGCGGGTGCGCGCGGCGGTCCATGGTGATGCCGTGGAAGTAGATCGCCATCTCCTGGAGCGCCTGCATGAAGACCTGGACGGGATCGAGGCCTTCGACGCCGCCGACGTCGGGATCCTCGCCGCCGAAGATCTTCTGCGTGAGGGCGAGCATCCGCGGCTCGTCGGTCTCGGGGACGCCGAGGATGCTCAGGATCACGTGCAGCGGGTAGTAGAGCGCGATGTCCTTCACGAAGTCGCACTCGCCGTCGTGCTCGAGCATGCGGTCGACGAAGCGCTTGGCGAGGACGGGAAGCTTTGCGCCGACCTCGCGCCGCAGGTTCGCCGGCTTGAACCAGTCGTTGGTGACGAGGCGATACGCGCGATGCTCTGCCCCGTCCATGTGGATGAGCGTCTTGATGCCGACTGCCGCTTGTTGCTCGTCGCCCTCCCTGGTGACCAGCAGCGGCCGCGGCGAGTTGGTGAACACGTCGTTGGCGCGCTCGATCTCCATGATGTCGGCGTGCTTGGTGATCGCCCAGAAC
>DAIQBH010000007.1:57710-62100 GCA_036781285.1 Thermodesulfobacteriota bacterium
AGGTTTGAATCTTCCGGGTGGACTGCGAGCCGCGCGGTTTTTTCCGCGCGGCTCTTCTCGATCTCCTCGCGTGGCAGCAAGACCGAGTCGCGCGTGTTCCAGAAGAGCGTGTGGTTGCGTTCGACCTCGGCGAGGTCGGCGTGCCGCGTCACGGCGCGGAACGGCACGTAGCCCTCGACCTCGATCAGGGGCAGCGGGTCGTTGGCGCGCAGCCGCGCCGCCGCGGCATGCCAGAAATCGAGGTCGGCGTACGCCGTGCGATCGATGAAGATGCGCGCGTCACCGAGCTCGGAAAAATCGAGCGCCGCCTCAGCCATGGTGCAGCTCCATAGCGCATCGACACGCGACTGTCGCGAGCTACCGCTTCGCCTCCCAGGCCTTCGCTTTGCGTGCGAACGAGGCCGCCGCATCGCCGTGATGGCGAGCGTGAAACGGAACAGCGCATCGCGCCACGGTAGTTGGGGATCCCTGCTACGCCTCGATACGTGTCGTCGCGCTTTGCAAGGGTCACTGCCACGGTCGCTCTTGCAAAGCGTCGATCTGTTGCGGGATGAAGGGCGCCGGCTCCTCCCATGGCAACACCGAGACTAGCGCAGCCGCCGCCCGAGGATCCGGCGTGGCCGGGGGCGGAACGGCGCCCGATCGTGTTCCTGCTCGACGCGGCGAGCGGGCTCGAGCGCGGGGTGCTCGAGCGCTGGATCAAGGAGCACCAGCCCGAAGGCGCCGAGGGAATCGAGATGATCCCGATCCCGGCGGCCCGCGGGAGCCGGCGGCGCGGCCGGCTCGATCCGAAGCTGGAGGCCCGGCTCGCGATCGGCGACGACCCGTTGATGGCGCCGCTCCGCGTCGCCTGGCAGCCGCCGGAGATCGACGGCGTGCACCGGACCCGCCTCCGCGACCTGCTCTCGACGGGTGATCCGCGCGATCCCGGACGGCTTCGCCAGTGGTGGGTGCTGCGCCGCAATCCGGACCGCTGCCGCATCGTCGCCGGCGAGCCCGCGCCGCTCTCGCAGCTCCGCGAGCGCTGGCAGCTCGCCTGCGGCACCGACGCGGCGCAGACCACGGGCCTCGCCGACTTCGTGGCCCTCCAGGCAACGCTCGCCCTCGAGCGCGCCGAGCGGAAGCTCCGCGGCACGCGCTACAAGGTGCCGCGCTTCGTCGGCGAGAACATCGCCGCGCGGCCGAGCTTTCGCGGCGGCGTCGCCCGCCTCGCGCGCGAGCTCGGGAAGCGCGAGGAGAAGGTGGGCGCGGAAGCGCTCGGGTATCTCCGCGAGATCGCCGCGACGCACAGCCCGTACGTCATCGACCTGACCGCACACCTGATCCACCTGCTCTACACCCGCGGCTACGGCGAAGCGCTGCACTACGACCACGCCAAGCTCGAGCAGCTCTACGCGCTCGCGCAGCGGCACCCGGTCGTGTTCCTGCCGTCGCACAAGTCGAACCTCGACCACCTCGTGCTCCAGTACGCGCTGCACGAGAACGGTCATCCGCCGAACCACACCGCGGGCGGCATCAACATGAACTTCTTTCCGGTGGGTCCGCTCGTGCGGCGGAGCGGCGTGTTCTTCATCCGCCGGAGCTTCAAGGACAACCCGGTCTACAAGTTCGTGCTCCGCCAATACATCGACTACCTGATCGAGAAGCGCTTCTCGCTCGAGTGGTACATCGAAGGCGGCCGCTCGCGCTCCGGGAAGCTGCTGCCGCCGATGTTCGGGATGCTGCACTACGTGGTCGACGCGTACCGGCGCGGCAAGAGCGAGGACGTCTACCTGATCCCGGTCGCGATCGCGTACGACCAGATCCAGGACGTCGGCTCGTACGTCGCCGAGCAGCGCGGCGGCGCCAAGTCGCACGAGAGCTTCGGGTGGTTCCTCGGCGTCGTGCGCCAGCTGCGCCGGCGCTACGGCGACATCCACATCAACTTCGGCGAGCCGGTCTCGCTCCAATCGCAGCTCGGCCCCCCCGAGCCGGGGAGCGAGCCGAACGACGACGAGCAGAGTCTCCAGCTCCAGAAGCTCGCGTTCGAGGTCGCGAACCGCATCAATCGCGTGACGCCGATCACGCCGACCTCGCTCGTGACCATGTCGCTCCTCGGCGGCGGCGGGCGCGCGTTCACGGTGCCAGAGATCCTGCGCGGAATGACGAATTTGCTCTCGTACGTGCAGCGCCGGGATCTCCCGACGTCGGGCGACCTCGGGCTCGACAACGAGGTCGGGCTCCAGCGTGCCCTCGAGGTACTGGTCGAGAGCAAAGTCGTGACCTCGTACACCGCCGGCCTCGACACCGTCTACCAGATCACGCCCGAGCAGGAGCCGACCGCGGCGTACTACCGCAACACCATCATCCATTTCTTCGTGAACGGCGCGATCGCCGAGCTGGCGCTGCTCGAAGCGGCCGAGCGCGAGGGCGAGCCGCGGACGCGCTTCTGGGACGCCGCGATGGCGCTCCGCGACCTCCTCAAGTTCGAGTTCTTCTTCGCGGAGAAGGACCAGTTCCGCGCCGAGGTCGATCGCGAGCTCCGGCTGCACGACCCGGACTGGGAGCACGCGCTGGCACGCGGGCGGAGCGCGATCGAGCTGCTCGTGCGGCGGATTCGCCCGTTCAGCGCGCACCGCGTGCTGCGCCCATTCCTCGAGTCCTATCGCGTCGTCGCCGACGGCCTCGCGCGCCGCGATCCGGCCGCCCAGCTCGACGAGCCGGCGTTCATCGCCAGCAGCCTGGCGCTCGCCCAGCAGTACCAGCTCCAGAAACGCATCCACTCGGGCGAGTCGGTGTCGAAAGTGCTGTTCGCGACCGCGCTCCGCCTCGCGAAGAACCGGAAGCTCGTCGATCCCGGCCCGGACGTCGCCGAGCGCCGGCAACGCTTCGCGGACGAGATCCGGGATGCCCTTCGCCGCGTCGACGCGATCAGCGCGCTCGCGCAGATGCGGCGCGTGGCGCTGATCGACTGACGGTTTTTGCTAGCGGGTCGCGGCGGCGTCGGCGAACTGCGTCGGGGCGGCGCCGCCGACGTAGATCACGCTGCCGTCACGGATGCGGTCGATCACGGCCCTCGCGATCGCGGGATCGAGCGCTGGACACCCGAAGCTCCGCCCCACCCGACCGTGCTCCGCGCGGAACGCCGCGCTCATGTAATCGGCCGGGTGAATGACGATCCGCCGCTGGAACGCGTTGTCGTTGACCCCGGGCTCGAGGCCGTAGATCTCGAGCGACCGCCCGTGCTGCCCCTCGTACGTCGCCCCGGTCAGGAACGTGCCGAGGCTCGAGCGCAGGCTCGCCTCTTCGTTCCCGAAGCGGATGGCGCGGTCCGGCTCGTCGTCGGTCGTCGAGCCGCGCCCGTGCGCGACGTACTCGTGGAAGAGCAGGCGGAGCGGCTGCGCGAGGTCGAACACCCAGAGGCGCCGCTCCGACGACGGGAGCGCGTAGTCGATGACCGAGAGGATCGTCGTGCGGCGGAGCCCCGCCTGCCCCACGCGGTAGTACGCGGCAAGGGCCTGGTCGAGCACCTCGGGACGCGGGAGCGGAGCCGTGACGAGGTCCCCGGCCCCTGCGCGGCCGGGACTCATCCCGCCGATCGCGAGCGCCGCACCCACCACCATCGCCACCCAACCACCGAGGAAACGCGCGCGTTGCACCGTGCGCCCTTCATAAGCGAAGTGCCCCGCCCACGACAACCTGAAATCTGCACGCTATGCGATCGGTTTGGCGATTTGATTTTCGCGCGGGCCTCGGACGATGCTGCAACCGTGACGACGCCCCTCGCCTTCCGGCCTCACCCCTGGCACGGCCTCGATCCCGGCCCGCGATGCCCCGAGGTCGTGACGGCGTACATCGAAATCGTCCCGACCGACGGGGTGAAGTACGAGATCGACAAGCACTCGGGTTACCTGAAGGTCGACCGGCCGCAGCGCTTCTCGGTCGTGTGTCCGACGCTCTACGGCTTCATTCCGCGGACGTACTGCGGCGAGGCGGTCGCGGCCCACGCGATCCCCGGCGGTCCGTCCGTGAGCAGCGGGGACGGCGACCCGCTCGACGTCTGCGTGCTCACCGACCGGGCGATCGCCCGCGGGGAGATCCTGCTCGAGGCACGCCCGATCGGCGGCCTCCGTATGGTCGAGGCCGGCGAAGCCGACGACAAGATCATCGCCGTCCTCCTCGGCGACCCGACCTTCGGCGAGCTCGCCGACGTACGCCAGCTCCCGCGCGCGGTCGTCGACCGGCTCCGCCACTACTTCCTCACGTACAAGACGATCCCCGGCGACGTCCCGACTACGATCACCGTCGACCCGGTCTACGACGCCGCCGAGGCGCGCGCGGTGATCACGGCGGCGCGCGCGGACTACGGCCGGACGTTCCCGCCGGCCGGTGGCTGAAAAACGCGGGCGCC
>DAIQBH010000008.1:0-60978 GCA_036781285.1 Thermodesulfobacteriota bacterium
CGTTTTTGGACGGCCAGGAAGTGAAGCTCAGTCTCCGCGAGTTCGAGCTTTTGTCGTTTCTCGTGCGACACCCGAATCGCGTATTCGAGCGAACGCAGCTGCTCGATCTCGTCTGGGGCCGCGACACCTACGTCGAGCCGCGGACGGTGGACGTCCACGTCCGGCGCCTCCGCACGCGCGTGGAGCGCGACGATCGCAAGCCCGAGCTCATCCTGACCGTGCGCGGCGTCGGCTACAAGTTCAACGATGCGGCCTTGGACACCTAAGCTCGTCCTCTACTTCCTCCTGCCTTCCCTGGTGACGCTGCCGCTGCTGGTCGGGGGCGGGTACCTTCTGGCTCGGAGGGCCCTCATGGGCATCGCCGATCAGGTGGCGGGTGCCGCGGCCGTCGAGGAAGCACGCGCCATCGGCAATCGCCTTCCCGCGACGATCGATCGCACCGCCGCCCGACGCGTCTGCCATGACGAGGTCCGCGGGAGCGTCGCCCGGCTGACCGTCATCGCAGCAGACGGGACCGTCGTGTGCGACTCCGAAGCGGACGCGACCGGGATGGTCAACCATCTCTCGCGGCCGGAGGTGACAGCAGCGCTCACGACAGGCTCCGGGATCCAACGGAGGGACAGCACGACCCTCCATCGGCCGCTGCTCTACGCCGCCGTCCGCCTCGGCGATGGCGCCGCTGCCCGGGTGGTGCGCGTCGCGATCCCGACCGAGCTCATGGCGGCCTCCGAACGCCAACTCGACTGGATCGTGCTCCTCACCATCCTCGGGACAGCCGCCCTTGCCGCCGTCCCCGCATTGTACCTCGGGCAACGCGTCGCGCGTCGCCTGGAGCGGATGGTCGGCTTCTCGCGCGCGGTAGCGGCCGGGGATCTCACCGCCCACTTGTCGGTCACGCAGCGCGACGAGCTCGGCGAGCTCGAGGAGAGCCTCGACGAGATGAGCCGGCAGCTCCGCATGTGGCTCCGAGGCATGCAGGCCGAAAGCGACAAGGTCCGCGGCATCCTTGGTGCCATGATCGAGGGCGTCGTCGTGATCTCGGCGACCGGCGACGTGATCCTCATGAACCGTCGCGCCGAGGAAATCTTCTCCCTCGCACCCGATACCGATTACCACGGTCGTCCCTTGATCGAGACATGCCGGGATCCCGAGCTGCAAGAGCTGCTCCGGGAGACCATCGCAACCGGCGTGCAGGTATCGCTCCGAGAGATGACCCTCGCCGTAGAAGCCCGCCGCAACCTCGCCGTCAGCGTCGCACCGCTCGCCGACCGCATCGGATTCGTGCTCGTGTTTCACGACATCACCGAGATCAAACGCCTCGAGACGATGCGCCGGGACTTCGTCGCGAACGTCAGCCACGAGCTCCGGACACCGCTCACGGCCATACGCGGCTACGCCGAAACGCTACTGAACGGCGCGCTGGACGATCCCGTCCGGGCACGAAACTTCCTTGGGGTCATCGACCGCCACTCGGAGCGCCTGAGCCGCCTGATCGACGACCTCTTGACGCTCTCCGATCTCGAGCTCGGCAAGTCGCCCCTCAAGCGGGAGGCCGTGCTGCTCGAGTCACTCGTCGACGAGGTCGTGGAAGTGCTCGGCGAGAAAGCCGAGCGCGGCGGCGTACGCCTCGTGAAGCAGCTGCCGCACGGGCTCCCGTTGCTCCTCGGCGATAGTGATCGATTGCAACAAGTTCTCATCAACCTTGCCGACAACGCGGTGAAGTACACGCCGAGTGGCGGGACCGTCACCATCGCTGCGGAGCGCGCCGAGAACAGCGAGGTCCCGAGCGTCGTCGTCAGCGTGGCGGACACCGGTGGGGGCATCCCGAGCGAGGAGCTGCCACGCCTGACCGAGCGCTTCTACCGCGTCGACAAGGCACGCTCGCGCGAGCTCGGCGGCACGGGGCTCGGCCTCGCGATCGTGAAGCACATCGTGCAGGCGCATGGCGGCAAACTGCACATCGCCAGCACGGTGAACGTCGGGACCACGGTACAGTTCTCGGTGCCGAGCTGGGCACCGGGAGACGATCACGCGTGATGCGCTGAGAGGCCGGGGCAATCGCATCCCCGCTGCCGTCGCAACCCCGCTCCGCAAGCTACGAAACGATGCCCACCACACGCGTACTTGCGCGTCACCGGGGTCCGAGAGTCACCGACGGCGAAGCGAGATCGCCCGTCACATCGAACGGGAGGGTGGCTGCCCCGCTCGCGTCGCGAAATCGTTCGAGTGCCGGCGCGTGAGGGACGAGGTCCGCCACGAGCTCCGCCGGCAGACGGACAGTGCCACGGCCGCTCACGCCGCGGTCGGCACTGATCCGAAGACGTCCGCCCGCGACGACGCCGTGAGCCGTCAAGAAGATACGAGGGAGCATCCACGTACCCTGCCGCCAGGCGAGTGCGACACGCGCCTCGTCGAACATCAGATCGTCGCCGTCGAGCGTCGGAACCATGGCCGTGAGCGCGGCCCGGACGTCGGGGTCGAGCCCGAGCAACTTCGCAGGCTCGCGGTCCAACAGTGCCCCGCTACGCACCGCCACCCGTCCATCGGCCCGCAGCTTGTCGCCCGCCGCATGGATATCGAGCCTGACGTCCATGATCCCGCGCAGCCCCTTCCCGAAGAGTGGGATCGCGGTCGCCTGTAGATCCCGGCCACCGATCGTCAGGACGAGCCCGTGGGCATCGAGTCCGACGTGACCGGTGACGTCGAGCGTACCCTCGGCGGCGCGTCCCTGGAGGGCGATCCGCAGCTGATCGCCCTCGCGAACGGCTCCTCCCGTCACGGCCGAGAGTACCAGCGGGTGGCCGTCCACTCCTGCGAGGACGATGCGGCCGTCTTCCACCTCGACCCAATCGCCGCCGAGCGCCGCGAGCACGCGGGCTCGGCCGGCACGCGACCCCACGAGCTCGGTCGGCCCATACGCGCGGAGATCGACGTCGGGACGCGTCACACGTACCTGCGTGATCGGCCCGGCACCAGAGAGGGGAGCGGCGAGCGCAACGGTGATGGCCAGCTCCTCGGCGGTCGCCGAGACTCTTCCGGTCCGACCGATCGACAGCTCGCGCAGGCGCAGCACGACCTGCCCTGGTGCGCCGCCCAGATGAACCGAGGCGTGGCCGACGTGCAGCGGTATTCCGAGCACGCGGGATCCGATCTTCGCCAGCTGCGACCCGACGACATGGGCGCCGAACGAGCCCCCCAGCATTCCGACGATGAGCCCCACGACCAGCAGAACGCTCGCCACCATCGCGAAGCGTCGCCATACCGTCGACGATCCCGAGCGTCGCGATGGACGCTCCACGTCGGACGCCTTCGGCTTCGTTTCGGCCACCGCCGTCACGCCAGGTATCGCCGCCGCCACGATGTCGAGGCAGGCGTCGCATCGTGCGACGTGACGCTCGAGCCGCGCGCGCTCGGTATCCGCGAGGCGGTCCTCGATGAGCGCGGCGAGCGCCTCCTCGTCGGGGCACGGCCCGAGGTTGGCCACGTCCGGACTCATCGCGATCTCCCGAGCGTGCGCCGCAATCGATCCAGCACCCGACTCTTGCGAACGTACGCGGCGTTTATCGTCACGCCGAGCACGCTCGCCACGTCGTCGAGGGACCGTCCGCGGATCAGGTGCAACTCGGCCAGTAAGCGGTCCTTGGGACCGAGCTCCGCGAGCGCCTGCGCGAGGCGTTCGGCCGCTTCGACTCCTTGCATCGCTTCCTCTGGACCGGGAGCGTCGGTTCGCAGCGTGCGCCGGAGCTCCAGCATCCTTGGCGTGTCGTCGTCGAGCGGGACCAGCCGCGCCTCGCGGCGGAGGCGATCGATCGTCAGGCGGACGGCCACGACCTTCAACCAGCCGCCGAACGAGCATCCGTGGCGGCCGGCATACGTACGGAGCTTGCGACCGCCCTCGGCGAAGAGCGCCAAAAACACCTCGTGGGTGAGATCGTCGACGAGGTCGAGCCTGGTCCGGAGGCGCATGGCGAGGAAGCGGCCGATCGCGTCCCGCACGACCCCGCCAAAGGCGGCCACGATCCGATCCCCGGCGTCGGGCTCCCCAGCCAGGTAGGCCGCTATGAGCGGCTCGATCCCCGGATCCTCGCGAGGCTCCGGCGTCGGGTCAGGCATCGGCGCGCGCTCTGTAAGAATGACGGGTTTCGCGCGTCCAGGGGTCATGGACTCGACGGTCTGGATCATCCTCGGTCTCACACTCGCGGCCTGTCCGGGTGTGGCGCGGACGGCATATCGGGCAGGTCGGCGCACTGGAGGTAGGAAGACGATGCCGTGGCGCCCAATCTTTCAGCTGGTGGACCATCGGACGCATTGTCTGGGCCATCACCCCGCCCGCGTGCAGACGGAGCTCGGCGCGCAATTTTCGCTCTCCTCCCTCGCATGGGGCGAGCTATTGGCGATGCGACGCCCCGTCAAGGCGTCGGCCCTGCGCGTACGCGCGGCGGCGCACTGACCCGTGGCCACCTTCCTTTCGACCGCTGGCGGCCTCGTGGTGCTCTGTGGAGTCGCGCTCGGTGCCTATCATCGCGGCCGGCGCGAGGGACGCGTTACGTTGCCCGCGGCGCTCGTGGCCGAGCTGCGCGACCACAAGACGCGATGCCTCGGCGAGCCGCCGGACCGTGTGGCGCTCGAGATCGGCCTCCTGTGCGAGACGGAAGCGCGCGAGCACCGCTGACACTCAGCCGTTCATCTCGCGGAAGAGATACGGCGCGGCCTCCGCCATCATTTCTTGCAGAACCATCCTGAGCGGCTTGTCGGCGTCCTCGAGCCGGGCGACGAGCCCGGAGAGCACCACGAAGTAGCGCTCCTTCTGCTCGGCATCCATCACGGGAAGACGAGCGTTCATCGCGGTCGTGAAGCGCTCGTGCGTCATGCGGATCTGTCGTTCGAGGTCCTGTTCCAGCTCGTCGCTCATCGCGCGTCCTCCGGTCGCATTGCCCGATACGCGTAGCGGGTTCAGCGGTTCGGCGCCACTATGGCGACTCGATCATGCGGTGACACAGTATGGGCCCCGTCGATTGACGGACCGCGGGCGCGATCGCAAGAGTGCGCGCGTGACGGCGGCATTGGTGGCGGCGGACGACGATACGCAGCACGGCGACGAGTCTCTCGGGCTTGCCGGTACGTCCCCCGCGATTCGGCGGCTCCGAGCGGAAATCGCCGCGCTCGGCCGGAGCGGATTTCGCGCCGTCCTGGTGCAGGGAGAGTCTGGAGTCGGCAAGGAGGTCGTGACCGAGGCACTGCGGCGCTCCTCGCCCCGCGCCGGCGGCGCCTATGAAGTCTTCGATTGCCCGGCGGTCCCCGAGGATCACCTCGAAAGCGAGCTCTTCGGCACGACGCGCGGAGCCTTCCCCGGCGCGCTCGACAAGCCCGGCGCGCTCGAGCGCGCGCACGGCGGCACGATCTTTTTCGACGAGATCGCCGCTATGCGCCGCGAGCACCAGGCCAAAGTCCTCCGGGTCATCGAAGGGAAGGGGTTCCGCCGAGTGGGCGGCAGCCGCGTCGTCTCCGTCGACGTCGCCGTGATCGCCGCCGCACACGAGGATCTCGCGTCGCTGGCCGTAGCGGGTCTCTTTCGGCACGACCTGTACTATCGCCTGATCCGCGACGGCGCCCTGCACATTCCCCCGTTGCGCGAGCGGCCCGAGGACGTGCCGATCCTGGCTCGGCAGTACCTCGCGTCGGCGTGCGAGGAGCCGCGGCCGCGCCTCGAGCCTGCCGCGGCACTGCTGCTCGCGGGCTACGCCTGGCCGGGCAACGTTCGCCAGCTCCAAACCGCGCTTCGCATGGCACTACGGCTGCAACCGAACGTCATCGACGCGTTCGTGGTGCAGGACGTGCTGCGTCGGTTCGACCGATCACCGTGCCCCGGACGTCCGACCGAGGGCACCGCCAGCCGCGTCGCCGAATCACCGTCACGTCCGCCCGAGCAAGTCGCCACCGACTTCCACGCGATCACGGCACGGACGCAACGTCAGTTGCTGCTCGACGCCTTCGAAGCCGCCGCGGGCAACAAGACGGCCGCCGGCATCCTTCTCGGCTTTCACCTCTCGCCGGGAGAGGAGCCGGCGAACGCCCCGGTCCTGACCGACGGCCGCCGCAATCTGGCGCTCCGCAAGTTTCGATACTGGTGCGGACGGCTCGGCGTGAGCGCCGCGCTCGTCCGGCGCGCGCCTGGTCGCCCATGCGCCGGGGGATCGGAGTGACAGCGGACCCCCATCCGAAGACGACAGCTCGCCCCCGGGCTCAACCACTCGCAGAAAGGAACCTTCCCATGCAGTCAACTCTCCGTCAGTGGATCGCCGCCGCGGGAGTGGCCGTGCTCCTGGCCACGGTCGCACCCATCGCACCATCCAGCGCTGAGGTCGAGCGGCAGGTCGACATCAACACGGCCTCCGCGTCCGAGCTGGCAACATTGCCGGGCATCGTCGAGTCCAAGGCCAAGGCAATCATCGAGCACCGAGCCGCCGATCCGTTTCAGACCATCGAGGATCTGAAGAAAGTCAAGGGCATCGGCGACAAGACGTTCGAGTCGCTGCGGCCGCAGCTCATGGTGAGCCAGGCGGCGCCGCCCAAGAAGTCGCAGGACTGAGAAGCGGCACGGTCGGACGGGCAGACAAGCCCGTCCGACCGTTCGCAGCTGCCGACGCGCTACGGGACGCGGACGATGAAGTAAAAGTCCTCGTCGCGATCCAGGGCGCCCTTCCACGCATCGAAGCTGCCGTCCGCATGGACGTTGTCCGTGCCGAATGCGGACGCGCCCCACCGTACCTGACCATCCGCGATACCACCCGGCGAGTTGTTGACGCCCACGATCCAGAAGTGACCAGTCGGATTCGGCTTTGTGCCGGACCACGTCACGGTCACCTTCTGACCGTTGCCGGCCGTGCCACAGTCTCCGTTGGGATTCGCCTGCATGAGGGCGAACCCATCCACCAAAACATCGTCGGAGTCATCGCCGAGCTTCTGATCCGGACAATGCAGCGCACCGCCCGCACATCCCATCGTCGCATCGGTCCAGATTTCGAAATGGACCGCGGCGTCTCCCATTCCCCCTTCGGTGCCGAGCTCTAGTCCGAGGCAAACTTCGAGCTCTGCAATCTCCAACGCAGCCGCGTTGCTCACCCGCTGCATGGGCAGCGACGTGGGAGGATCCTGCGGGCCGCCGAAGACGTCGATCCCCCAGTAATCACCGAGCGTCGGCGTGCTGGTGATGGCGTCCATGGGCGGGTCCGGCGTCGCAGTCGCGGTCGGCGTCGGGGTCTCGGTGGCAGTGGGAGTGGGCGTCGGAGTCGCCGTTTCGGTCGGTGTCGGGGTCTCGGTCGCGGTTTCCGTCGGCGTCGCCGTTTCGGTCGGGGTGGGCGTCTCGGTCGGCGTCGGCGACTCCGTCGGCGTCGGCGACTCCGTCGGCGTCGGCGACTCGGTCGGCGTCGGCGACTCCGTCGGCGTCGGCGATTCGGTGGGCGTCGGAGTTTCGGTCGCCTCGGTGGACGTCGGGGTCGCCGTCGGCGTCGCTTCGGTCGAGGTCGCTGTCGGCGTCGGCGACTCGGTCTCGGTCGCGGTCGGCGTCTCCGTGGGCGTCGGACTTTCGGTCGGCGTCGACGACTCGGTCGGCGTCGCGGTCGGGGTCTCGGTGGGTTCGGCCGTCGCGGTGACGGTCGGGGTCTCCACGGGCGTCGCGGTCGGCGTCGGACCGCCGCCCGCATTGCACTCGGCGGGATAGGCGACGAACGCGGGGACGGTGCTGCGATCGGCACAATCGACCGCGTATTCGTTCACGCAGTCGACGCACGCGACGAGGTCAGCGAGCGTCGCGACGGCGCCGCCACAAGCCGTACCGCCCGGGATGGTGACCGTCGGGCACTGACTCGGGAAACCGATCGCGCCCGGCGTCTCGTCGCCGACTCCGTTGCACGTCTTGTCGGCGCCACCACACGCTTTGCAGATCGTCGCGACCTTCTTCGCTTCCGCCTTCAAGATCGCGGCAGCGGCCTTGCCGTCTCCGGGATCGGGGCAGGGCGACGTCGCCTTGTTGGAGTTGACGGCGTTCCAGCACTTCGCAAGGGCCTTCGATTTCGCGACGAGGAACGTGGTCGTCGCCTTGCCGATCGCCACCTGGCACTTGTTCAGCACCTTCTGCGCCTTCGGATCGCTCGGATTCAGGTCCCCGTACGAGATGTCGATGCCGCGATCGGTCGCCTCGGTGCCGATGCAGCCCACGCACGTCGCGATGTCGGCACACGTCGTGATCGCTCCGGCACAGGCGCCGTTCTCGAAGTTCGGGCACTGCCCGATGTCCCAGCCGATGGACGCGAGCGTATCGTCGTCCCCAGCGCCCTCGCAAATCTTGTTCTTCCCCGCGCACGCCTTGGTGACGGTGCTTTGCAGCTTGGCGAGCGCTTTCGCGATCGTCGTCGACGTCTTCGCGTTCAGCGTGCAATCACCGTCCGGTTCCTTGCCCTTGACGATCGCCTCCTCGCACTTCGCGAGAGCCTTGGCGCGCGCCTGAACGTAGGCGGCGCCGCCCTTGATGATGGCGGCCTTGCACTTCGTTGCGTCGGCTCGCGCCGGCGATGGCTCGAACCCGACGGCGACCGCGGTGAGCGCGACCACGGCGAACGACTTCAGAACGAACGACCCGTGCATGCATCCTCCTCGACCCAACTGCCTCCAGTGTGAGCATGTGCGGTTCGCGGCAGGGGATTTTCGTTTTATATGCAGACCCGCTCACAGCGGTGTCAAGCTGACAGACCGCAACGCGTCTCGCGTCGCACGCGCGTCATGACGGCCGCCGAGCGTCACGAATCGACGACGAGCGTGAACGGTCCATCGTTGACGAGACGAACCCGCATGTCGGCGCCGAACCGACCGGTCGCGACCTCCGGCACGAGCGTTCGGAGCTCGCGCACGAAGCGGTCGAAGAGCGTCGCGGCATCGGCAGCCGGCATGGCACCGTCGTACGAGGGCCGCCGCCCCTTGCGACAATCGGCGAGGAGCGTGAACTGCGATACCGCGAGCACCGCGCCGCCGATTTCCACGACGCTTAGGCGCGAGGGTGCTCCGGTTTCGTCGTCGAAGATCCGGAGGCCTGCGATCTTGGCCGCCATCCACCCTGCATGGTCGAGACGGTCGCCGGCGGCGACGCCGACCAACAGGAGCAGCCCCGACCCGATGCGGCCGACCGATTCCCCATCCACCGTCACCTCGGCCTCGACGACCCGCTGCGCGACGACCCTCATCGCGGACCCGGCGCGGCTTGCCGGGCCGGGACGGCCGCGTTAGGACAACGGCCCTTTCGCGTCGGGGCAGCCATGGATCTTATCGCTCGCATCGTGGGCATGGTTCTCCTCCGGCCCTACGTCTTCGTATTTTTCGGGGTCTACCTGTTCGTGGCCGTGACACGGATGGGATGGCGTCGTACGGCCGTCTTCTCGGTGATCGCGTACGTCGTCGCTTTCACGGCCGAGTTCTCGTCGACGCGGAACGGCATCCCGTTCGGGCTCTACCACTACATCGACGTGACGCGAGATCGCGAGCTCTGGATAAGCAACGTGCCGTTTTGGGACTCGCTGTCGTTCACGTTTCTCTGTTACCTCGGCTGGCGCCTCGGCGTGCTGCTGCACGCGCCGATGGTCGTCGGGCGCGACGACGTCCAGGTCGTCGACAGCCGCGAGGTCGCGACGTCGTGGCGTGCGTGCGTCACGGGCGCGCTTCTCATGACGTGGCTCGACGTCGTGATCGACCCACTGACCGTCCACGGCGACCGGTGGTTCCTCGGGCGCATGTACTACTACCCCGAAGGTGGGATTTATTTCGGCGTGCCGCTCAGCAACTTCGTCGGCTGGTTCGTCGTCGGCCTGACGACGACGCGGCTGTTCCAGCTCTGGGAGCGTCGGTATCCCGGGGTCGGCGACGCCGGTGCACGGCACCTCCGCTACAGCGGGCTCTTCGAGCCGATCGTCTACCTCGGCATCCTCGCCTTCAACCTCGTGCTGACGTTCTGGATCGGCGAGACGCTGTTGGGCGTCGTCGGCATCATGCTCTACGTGCCCCTCGTCGTCGTGACGACCATCCACGTGTTCGATCGGCGGCGACGCGCAACCGACCGCGACATCGCCCTCTATCGTCGCGAGCATCCGAGCGGCGCGATGACGTCGAGGAGCCGCGTGGCGGCATGAGCGCTGCGCTCGTGGTCGTCACGGCCGTCGCGCCGGAAACGCGTGCGGTTCTGCGATGCCTGGCGCGGCCTACGCGGATCGAGCTCCCCGGCTTCCGTGCGTGGCGTGGTACGGCCGGCGCCCGCTCGGTGACGCTCGTGCAGAGCGGCATCGGCCCCGAACGAGCACGCACGGCGCTGACCGCCCTGTCCGGGTCGTACGCGATGGTGATCTCGGCCGGGTTCGCGGGCGCGCTCGTAGACGACGCGGCGCCTGGCGATGTCGTCCTGCCCGAGCGGGTCGTGTGGAAAGCCGCTGCCGAGAACGCAAGCTACACGGTTCCCGTCGCCGCGTGGCGCGCGAGCTACGCCGCACTACCGCCACGCGTCGCGGCACGCGCGCTCCGTGGAACGATGCTCTCGTCGGCGGTGGTCATCGCCTCGATCGCGGCCAAACGCGAGGCCGCGACGTGCTTTCGCGCGTTCGCCGTCGAGATGGAAGCCGCGGGCCTGATCGCCGCCGCACGCGAGCGCGAGGTCGGGGTCCTGGCCGTCCGATCGATCCTCGACACGGCCGACGTGTCGCTCGAAGGATTGCCGGCAAATCTCGACTCGAGTTGGGCGGCGCGCGCTCGGCTGATCGGCATGCCCCACGTGTGGCCGCGGGTGGCGGCCGTCGCCCGCCACGTTCCCCATGCCGCGCACGCGCTCGCGGAGGCCGTCGGCGCGGTTCTCCGTGCCGTCTGATCCCAGTGGCGGGCGCGAGGTTGCTTGCCTCCCCCCGAGACCGCCCGTATAGTCCGCCGCCTGACCGCCCGGTTAGAGCCGGTTGCGGCCCGTGGGGGAGGGGTCTCGATGCGTTTTCCGGCGCACATCACGACCGACATGCTGAAGTGGCAGGCCAAGAACTGGCTGAAGGGAAACAAGCGTTTTCCCGTCGTGCTGATGCTAGAGCCGCTGCACACCTGCAATTTGGCATGCCTCGGCTGCTCGCCGGAACGCTACAACGGAGACCTCAAGGACCGGCTCTCGCTCGACGAATGCCTGCGCGCCGTCGACGATTCCGGAGCTCCCGTCGTCTCGATCTGCGGCGGAGAACCGACGATCTATCCCGAGCTGACCGAGCTCATCGCCGGAATCATCGAGCGCAAGCGCCACATCTATCTCTGCACCAATGGGCTGCTGCTCGATCGCTTTTTCAAGAAGAACACTCCGCACGAACGGCTCTCCATCAATGTGCATCTCGATGGCTTGGCGCAGACGCACGATCTGATCGTCGACCGGGCAGGTGTGTTCGACAAGGCGATCGAGATGATCAAACTCGGCAAATCGCTCGGCTATCGCGTCTGCACCAACACGACCGTCTACCGTGAAACTGCAATGGAAGAGATCGAGGGCATGCTGGAGCTTCTCGACTCGATCGGGGTCGACGGGATGTTGCTCTCGCCGGGCTATCACTACGAGGTCCTGCCCGAGAAGCACTTCCTCTACCGTCACGAGGTGAATACCAAGTTCAAGCGCGTGATGGAGCTCTCGAAGCGCTACCGGTTCTATTCGACACCGCTCTTTCTCGAGTTCGCTGCCGGATTACGCGACTATCCCTGCACGCCGTGGGGTAATGTGACTCGCACACCGAAAGGGTGGAAGGGGCCCTGCTACCTGATCGGCGAGAAATACTTCGACTCGTGGGACGCGTTCTGGAACGGCGTCGATTGGTCGTATTGGGAGAGCCGTCAAGATCACCGCTGTCAGGACTGCTTGATGCACAGCGGGTTCGAAGCGTCCGTGGTTCGCAAGCTCGGCGACAGTCGCCGAGACGTTTGGACCATGGCCAAATGGAATTTCCTCGGCTGACGCTTCACCCGTACGCCAGCGAGCGCTGCGGCTCCTGCGCCGACCGCATGCGTTGCAATCGTGACGCGAATGACACTCTCCGCGTAGCCTGCGTCCGCGTTTCGATTCCAACCGCCTGAAAGTCCGAGCAGTCTCCCTGTGGAATGCCATCGGCATAACCATTGCTGATCATCGAACAGGACCCGGACGATGGCAGCGACCCAGGCACTCACGGACGCGTTGCAGGTGATCTATCGCGAGGCCACACGGTCGCCATGGATTTGTCTCAACGCGCTCAAAGACGCGGGCACCGCCACCGGCACGCTCGGCAGCGGGAACGCCGCTCCGGTCCTGGTCCTCGGCGGGTTTCTCAGCCACCCATACTACTACGCTCCGTTCGGGCGCATCCTCGGGCAACAGGGTTACACCGTTCACTACGACGAGGTGTTCAACGCGCAGCCGTTCAAGCCACACGTGACGGCACTGTCGGCCCGCGTGCACGCCTTGGCCGCGACCGCGGGGGAGCCCGTACGCATCGTCGGGCACTCCCTGGGCGGTCTGCAAGCGGCGGCGCTCCTGATCGAGTGTCCCGACGCGGTGGCGCAGGTGATCACCATCGCGAGTCCGATCGTCGGCGGTACACCATGGCGACCGCTGCAGCGTCTCGCGGAGCGTGTCCTCGGCGTACACGGTGACGAAACCTCCACATTGCGCGCCGGCATCGCACCCTACGCGAGCCGCGTGACCACGATCTCTTCACCGCACGATCTCGTGGCCCCACCGCCGGTCTGCACGGTCCCTGGCGCAACGAATGTGGTCCTGAGCACCGTCCCACGGCGGGATGAAACCCTCGCGAGCCACATCGGGGTCGTGTTCATGACGACCGTCGCGCGCATCGTGCTCGCTGCGCTCGCCCGCCCGACGAGCGATCCGAGCCCGGTCCGCTGCGCCGTCTGAAACACTGGCCAACGCCGCCGCACGACCCGTTCAACAGCACGGCCGGCAAGCTATTTCTCCGTCGTTCACCGGGCGAACCTGGCTTGACTCCCCAAACACCTTTCGCGACAATCCGCGCCCGTCTCGCGGCACGCAGGCAGAGCACATCAGCTATCCAAGCCTTCCGAGGAGGACTCATGCGATTCTCGTTCTGGACTAGCGTCGGCGCACTAGCGGTGCTGAGCGCCGCCTCTTGCACGCCTAGCGAGAACAAGACGGCTGCTGCCCCCAGCCCCGCGCCGAGCGCAGCAGCAGCGCCAGTCGCCGCGGCACCGGCCGCCGCAGCCGCGTCACCCGCGGCGGCCACTGCCGGGGAAGAGGAAGCGGAAGAGATCCTGATGGTCTGGGCCGAGGCCGATCCCGACGAAGGTGCGCCACCGCTCGAGGTGCAGCTCAAAGCCGACGTGTCAGGTGGCGTCGGCGAGCGCAAGGTGAAGTGGGAGTTCGGTGACGGTTCGCCAGCGAGCACCGAGGTCAATCCGAAGCACCGCTACGACAAGGCGGGAACATACCGCGCCTCCGTCGAGGTGTCCGATGCGAGTGGCGACTCGGATTCCGACTACGTCGACATCGAGATCGCGGCCGAGTAGCTCGCCGCCATCTAGTGGCGGGGACGGATCACGAAGACCGTCCCCTCGCGTCTGAACTGCACGCCGTTCGGGGTGATCGCGGCAATGGTCATCCCGGCCGCGACCTCACCCTCGCGCACCCGCTGCGTCGGCGCACCGTCGATGCTGATGAAGGCGAAGCGGCGAGCTGGATCCGTCGACCACTGAAGGAAGCTGAGCGCGACCTTCGGTGCACCCGGCGGTGAGCGGCCGGTGTCGACGAGGGTTTCCGGCGAGCTTTCCGGTTCCGGCTCGGGATCCGGGTCCATCGCGGCTTCCTCCGCCGTCGGGACGTCGGGTTCCACGGCTGGCGCCGGAGCCAATGCGGCAAGGTCCTGAGGCTCGCGGCGCTCGGGCGCGCGCGGTGCTTCCGCGACCGGCTTCTTCGCTGGCTCCGTCGCCGCCCCCAGGGCAGGCTCGCGTGAGGGCTTGAACGGCGACGGTTCGAGAGCCGATGCCTTGGGATCGATGGCAGCCAGCGCCGGGCTACCCTCCGGAATCGTTGCTTTGGGCGGTAGCGCTGCCGGTGGCGCGGGGACTTTGTCGAGCGCGACGGCTGGCCCATCGATCGGAGAACGTGCCTGAGCTGCGGGCGGCTCGGCGGCAGGTGGCGCAGCAACGGGCGGCGCAGCGGGGAGTGGCACCGCAGGCGGAGCGCCTGGCGGCTGCATCCGGCCGACGTCATCCTCGACTGGGGCCGCGGCGGCAGCCGGCTTCGCCTGAAGTGGCGGCCGCGGGACGGCGATGTCGGGAGGGGGGGGCGGCTCGGGTAGCTGTGCAACGTCGACCCCGGAGTCGGACCCCGGAAGCCACCAACTCAGGATGGCGCCTCCACCGAAACCGACGAGTGCGCACGCGACGACGGCGCCAATCGGGAACGATCGGCGCCGCCGCGGCTCCGATGAGACGGTCGGCGCATCGAGCGCCGCCTCCGATGACGGATCGCGCTCGCGTTCGACCTTCCGCAACGCATCGAGAATGGTGCTCATCGATCGCTCAGCGTCCTCGCGCTCATGTGCCCCCGCTCAGGCGTGGGTGCCGATAGTCGGCCAATGCCCCGTACAGCACGATCTTGGTCAAAGGACCCACGATACCATCGGGTACCAGGCGGTGCGAGCGTTGGAATCGTGCGATGGCCTCGGTCGTAGCGGTATCGTACGCCAGAGACGGCGTGGCCGGATAGACACCCACCCGGGCGAGAAGCTTCTGGAGACGGCCGACCTCCTGGCCGGCACTTCCGGGCAGGAGACGGGACGAGAAGTTCTCGAAGTCTCGCCAAAAGAGGTGCGCATCACCGAGCCAGACGCGGTCGACGTCCTGAGCGGCGAGCATCGTACCCATCTCGCCGAAGCGCAGAATCGCATTGGCGCCCGCCGTTCCCGCGAGCAGCGCGAACCGACGTTGACCAGTATCGGGCAGGGACAGTTCGAGAATCGCGGGCACGTTCAACATCGCAAGCCTGGACAACGTGCCGCTCGTCTCGAGATACCGCAGGCCACGGCGCCCCGCGATCGCCTGGAGATCGAGCCGAGGAGACGCACGCTCGTCGGCTCGGAGCGGCTCGGCGTCCCACGCCGCGAGCAGGCTGCCCGTCGCCGTCACCGCAGCCGCGTGATGGTCGACGGCAGCGAGGGCGGCCCAGAATGCGAGCGGCCCGTCGGTGACCGATGGCGGTGTGTAGACCGCAGACCCTTCGGCGACGGGCGTCGCGCCGCCATCGGGCACATCGGGTTCCGGCGTCTCCATGGGACTCGCAGCGACCGCCGGGACTTCAGTTGCTCCCTCGGTCACCGTCACCTCGTGGACGGGCGTCGCTTCGGGTGAAGGCGTGACCACCTCGAGAGCCGTAGCCTCGACCGTGGTCGTGGGCGCCACGAACCGCGCGGGCGCCACCGGGTCCGCACGTTCGGACGAACCCTCTGGCCCCGGGCGCAGGATCGTCAACGCCGCGACCAGCCCCACCACCAACGCAGTCACGGCAACGATCGCGCCCCGCATCCAACCATGCCGGCGCGCCCGCGGACCGGCGTCATCGGTCCGCAGCTCGGTGATCACGTGGCGCGCCAGCGCGCCACTGATCACACGCTGCTCGCGCGTGAACCCCGCGAGCAGCGCACGATGCGCTGCAATGTTTATGAGCCGCGGCACGCCGCCCGAGTAGCGGTAGATAAGCCGCAACGCGGCCGGAGAGAAGATGTCGGCTGTCGTCGGCCCGCCGGCGATTCGCAAGCGGTGCGCGATGTATCGACCGGTTTCCGCCCGATCCAGCGGCTCGAGATGCCACCGCACCGTGATCCGCTGATTCAGCTGCGCGAGCTCTGGCCTGCCGAGGAGCTCCTTCAGCTCGGGCTGGCCGACCAGCACGATCTGGAGGAGCTTGGTGGTCTCGGTCTCGAGATTGGAGAGCAGCCGTAGTTGCTCCAACGTCGCCGGAGGAAGGTTCTGTGCTTCGTCGACGATCACGACGACGCGCTTCCCGGCGAGCTTCTGGGCGACCAGGAAGCGATTCAGCTCGTCGACGAGCTCTTTCTTGCTCGACGACGTCGCCGGCAACGAAAACTCGCTATTGATCGTCTGCAGCAGCTCGAGATCGGATAGTGCCGGATTGAAGATGTACCCGACGGTCGTGTTCGCTTCGAGGTCGCGCAAAAGCGCGCGCAGCAACGTCGTCTTGCCGGTGCCGATGTCGCCCGTGACTGCGATGAACCCCGTGCCTTCGCGGATGCCGAACAGCAAATGGCCCAACGCCTCACGGTGGTGGGTACTGAGGTACAGGTAGTGGGGGTCCGGGGTGAGCCGAAACGGCGGCTCACTCAGTCCGTAGAAGGCCTCGTACATTCCCGCCCGATCCTCGAACACGACGGCGGGGTTTTCAAGGCAACGCCCCGCGATATCGCCGATGCGCGATCACGCCGATCACCCATGCCGTCAGGACGGCACCGGCGAAGACGTCGCCCCACGCGGTGTAGAAGGTCGTGAGCTCGAGCAGCCGCACCTCGACTCGTTGCGTAACGGCGACGAACAGCGGCAGCTCGCCCATGATGGTTCCGGTCGCGCTGATCGTGGCCGTGAGACCCGTGTTCGTCGACCGGATGAAATCCCGCCTGGTCTCGACGGCGCGCCAGAGCGCCAGCGCCTGATGCTGGTGCGGTTCTGCGGTGTCACCGTACCATGCGTCGTTGGTGAGGTTCAGCAACACCTGCGCGCCAAGGGCGACGGCCTCACGCGCCGGACCCGGAATGACGTCCTCGTAGCAGATGAGTGGCCCCAAGCGGGCGCCGTCGGGAGTCGTCAGCAGCGCTGGGCCCATACCTGGGCTGAATCGGCCCGTCGCTGGGCTCCATTGTCGCAGCCATGGATACCGATCCGCGAACGGGAGGTATTCTCCGAACGGCACCAGGACGCGTTTGTCGTACCGTCCGCGAATCGTGCCGCTCGTGTCGACGAGGAACGCGCTGTTGTGGATACGCCTGCCTTCACGACCCTCGCCGATTGCGAGTCCCCCGAAGATGAGGGGACGCGGCGGACGCGGGAAGGGGTGCAGATCACCGGCGGGGTTGTCCAATCCCGTCGGGATCGCCCGCTGCGCGACCGTCTCGGGCCAGACGATCAGGTCGACCGTGTCACCGAGTGCCGTGGACAGCCTCCGATAGTCGTCGAGGTTTCTGCGAAACATCGCCCGCTCGCCTTTGCGCTCGACACCGATGTTCCCTTGCACGACGCCGACTCGGATCACGGGCGCCATGCGGCGCAGATCCTCGATCTCCGCGGCGCGCCAGACTCCGCCGACCGCCAGGGCGAGCACGAGGACCGACGCTCCGACGAACGGTCGCCACTCGCGATCGCGCCACAGCCGTACGAGTGCCGCGTTCATCCAGACCATCGCGAAGCCGAGGAGATAGGGGCCCGCGATCTCACCACTCTGTAACAACGGGACGACGGCGTACTGCGTATGCGCGAGGCGCCATGGGAACAGGGTGGGGAACACCAGCTCGACGGCAGTGAACGTGCACGGAGCCGCAAGGGCCATGGGCCAGCGGCCTACCCAGGCGAGTAGACCTGTGAAGAGCCCGAGCTCGAGTCCCATCCAGGCGACCGGGGGCATGAACAACAGCAGCGCAACCGGCAGCGGAAACCCGCCGAAGACCTGGAACGCGTGAATCAGCCACGCGAACGCGCAGGCGATGCCGACCACGCCGCCCAGCCACCCGACACGCCAGGCACGCCCAGGATCAAGCGATTCACCGAGCGCGACGAACGGGGCCACGGCGAACCACGGCACCAACCACAACCGAAAGTCGACGAAGCTGAGGCCGAGCGCTAGACCCGCCGCGACCACCCCAAGCGATGCGCGCCAACTTCCCCCGCCCGGCTGAGGGTCGGGAGCGCTCATGGGCTCAGGGGAGTGTGACGATCGCGATGTCGGCCGGGAACATCTCGATTTCGCGACCCTCGGTGTCCTCGCGCGGGGCGGTGCTCGTCGCCGGCTCGTCCGGGAGCCCACCGTCCGAGCGGATGCGGAACCCGTCGACGCGATCCCTGCCTGCTTGCGTCACGTAAAGAATCGTCCCGGTCGGGTCGATGGCGAGCGCCACCGGCAGGGTGTTCGGATCCTCCGCCGTGCGGCTGAAAGTCTCATCGGGCAAAAGGCCATCCTCGTCGAGGCGGAACGCGTCCACCCGACCTTCGTTGAAGACACTCGAATAGAGGATGGTCCCCGTCGCGTGTTGATGGCGTAACATGCGCTGGTAGACGCCGGCTCGCCTCGTCGAGCTCGAATCGTCGTCCTCGAGGTCGCCGTCCGGCGTGACCTGGAAGGTGAAGATCCGCTGGCTCGCTTCCTCGGCGATGAAGAGGTTTCCGAGCGGGATGCTAGCCGACGGTTCGAAAATCATGTGCGTCACGATCGCGCTACCGATCACCGAGAGCGGCGTGCTGACGAACCGAGCATCGACGCACGTCGACGGTTCGGGGGAGGGCACCGCCGGCCCTGGCGTCGCCGCCGGATCAGGTGACGGAGAAGCCGTCGCGATGGGCGTGGGCGAGGGGGTCGCGTTCGGATCGGGCTCCGGCAAAAACTGCCCGAGCACGCGCGGGTAGATCTCGATGCGCACCGCGCCACCGGCGGCGAACAATCCCTCACCAACAGGCACCATCGAGGTGTACTCGGCATTGCCGCCGCCGACGATGCAGCTCGTGGGCAGGGTCGGCAGCGTGCCGTCGTCTCCGATGGTATACGCATCGATTCGGTCTGAACCGCGACCGGCGACATAAAGGATGCCGTTGCCGATCGTGGGATCGATGACGAGGTCGACCGGATCGCTGTCGTCGGCGTCGGCCCGCACGTCCTGATCGCGTGCCGTCTCGTCGATGCAGGCACTGCCGCCATCGGACCGCAGTCGGATCACTTGCACCCGCTCACGCGTCGCGACGTAGAGCAACGTCGGGTCGGTCGGATGCACTACGACACGCCGTGGATTGTCGTCGGTAGCGATCACCTGTTCGGGACGCGCACCGTCGGCCGCGTTCTGGAACAAGAGCCCCGTCACTCCGAGTCGATAGACGGCGAGGCCACGGCTATTCCCGTCGCCGAGGTGGCACGGACCGGCCGGAACCGCGACACACGAGCCGTCGCGGCCACATTCGTTTTGCGCCTCGACGACGACGAGCGCCTTGTCGGAGCGCACGGTGTCGAGCTCGTCGCCGCGCGGCAGGGAAAAATCGCGATCCTTGCCGCCGCCGGAGCATGCCGCGAGCACGAGACATGCGATCGCGACCACGCATCGTGCGATCAGCGACCCTCTCCGCACCGTCGTCCCCAACGTCACCACGCGCGTCATGCAACCTCCGTGATCGTGCGGGGTGCGTCTACCCCATTCACCGTCTGCCGTCCACAACATGGCGATTGGATTGAGCAAGGACTATGGCTCGCGCGCGACGTCGACGCTCACTTTCACCGCACCCGAGCGTTTGTCAGCGGCGACTCGGAATCCTTCGTCGATGCGATCGAGCGACACGCGATGCGTGATCACACGCGCGAGCTGATCGCGATGCTCGCGCAACAACTCCAACGCTGTGGCGAAATCCGACTGGCCGTCCTTGCGGCTGTACATCATCGACGCCGTGAGCGTCGCTTCCTTCGCGAGGAAGCGGAGCGGATGCAACGAGAGCGGCTGGCCGAACACGCCCAGCGTGACGATCGATCCGCCCGCACGAACCGCTTCGAGTGCCAAATCGAGCGGGCCGGCATGCCCGCCGACCGTTTCGAACACGACGTCGGGCTCACGCCCGCGAACCGCCTCGAGCACCGCCTCGCGCTCGGAGGCCACAGCACGAGTGGCGCCGAGCCGCAGGGCGAACTCGCGCTGGTGAGGATGGCGAGCGGCGATCGTCACCGCGCAACCCGCCCGAACCAGCACGAAGGCGGTGAGAAGCCCGATCGTTCCGCCTCCGATGACGAGAGCCTCGCCCGCTGCCGGCGACACGCGTCCGATTCCATGAATCGCGACCGCGAGGGGCTCCGTCAGCACGGCGACGTCGAGGTCGAGACCTGAGGGCACGGGATGAACCGACGTCGCCGGAGCCACGACCACTTCCGCGAATCCCCCGTGGCGTCGTCCGCCGATCAGCTCGAGAGAGGGGCAGAGATTCGGCTCCCCCCCTACGCAACGCGCACATCGCCCGCACGAGAAGATGGGCTCCACGACGACGGGCGTTCCCGGTCGTCCGGTCGGCGAATCCGGAGCGACGCGGCCGCAGATCTCGTGACCAGGGCATACGCGCGGCAGTGGCGCGTCTCCAAGGTAAGCGTGCAGGTCGCTGCCGCAGATCCCGCAGGCATGCACGTCGACGAGCACCTCGCCGGGCATCGCTATCGGTTTCGCCAGCTCCCTGACTTCGGCTTTCCCCTTCTCGGCGAGAAAGGCAGCTCGCATGGCGACGTCATGCCCATCGAGGTTCCGATAGTCGATGCAACGGGGTTCCCGATGTGCTTTTTGTCATCTTTACAAAGATCGGGCTTTCGGTCGCTTGTCCCGGGGGCCTCTCGAAACCGAGCAAGATCGCACGAATCCTAGTTTGACAACCCCAGTTGCCCTGACTACCGAGGCGCCTCCGAAGCGGTGCTTCCAGCTTTCGACGCTCCGAATTCGATTTCAAAGGAGGAGACTCATGAAGGGATTCACCATGAGACTCGCCCTCTTCTCAGCGGCACTCGTCATTGGGGCCATCGGCTTGAACACTCCGTTGCTTCTCGTCACCGAGCCAGCCGACGACATCGTGACGACCGCGGAGGCCGCGATCCCTCGTGGCGCCTTCCTGAAGCCCCCACGTCTCGCCGCAGAAGGCATAGCAGCAGGGCAGCTGGTCGGTCGTCTGCATGCCATCGGAGCGGTGTCGTCGCGAGAAGCGATCCGCCCGACAGCACATGTAATCCCGGCAGATCTGCCGCAACCGCCGCTCGGCCGGTTCAAACTGACGGCCTATTCGGGACCCCAGCTCGGTCAGGCAGAGCCGATCACCGCGACGGGCACGACGGCACGAGCGGGTCGAACGGTCGCAGTCGACCCCAAGGTCATCCCCCTTGGTTCCAAGATTTACATCGAAGGGCTCGGCGAACGCATCGCCGAGGACGTCGGCGGCGCCATCAAGGGCCACCGCATCGACGTCTACGTCGGCACGATCCCGCAGGCCTACCGATTCGGCGTACAGCGCGGGACCGTGAGCGTCATCGCGCCGCCTCAGAAGAAAGCGGCCCGTCGTCAGTCGCGCGACCGCGGCTGACGGTCAGATTCGCGGAACGAGCTCGAGGAGACGCTCTGGAGAATCCGGCTCGTCGTGCTCCCCGAGCGCGAGCATCAGGTCGGTATGGGACAGGCTATCTCCATCCCATTCGCGCAACGTGTTCCACGTCCCGTCGGCGCGACGCTCGAAGAGGTGCACCCGACGATCTTCCCCCAGGCCGATGGCGGCACGACCGCTCGGGGTCATGCAGAACAGCACGAAGCCGGCACGCTTACTGGTCACGAAGTGCATCGCGCTCTCCGTCTCTCACGCTCGTCGTTGCGGGCAGACGCCCAGGGTCCCGAATCGCACCGCCCTCGAGTAGCCGACGATGCGAAGACCGTCCTCTTCGAATTGCCCGACGGTGACGAATCCCCCGTCCTGGGTCGGAGTGTCCGACCAATCGAAGGCCTTCGCGAGGAGGCGGGTGCCGTGCGCGCGATTCAGAAAGATGGTGTCGTATACCGCCTCCACCGCACTTCGTCGTGAGAACGACGCGCCGTTCTGTTCGCCGTCGTAGCGCGCGAGCGCGGCATCCTGTTGCTCGTAGTTGAGATTGCACGTGGCGACGATCGGCGTGCCGTGCACCAGGGCCCACCCCGTCTGACATGTGGCTGTGGCGGTCGACGGCTCCTGCAAGACCGTCCACTCGTCCTTCAGTTGATACCCGACCCCTTTGCGGAGCCCGGGCTGGAGGGATTCCGGGAAGCGCTCGATCAACCGCGCCAGCGTGAGCGGTCCGCTCCCATCGGCGTCCGTCCGGTACACCAAGACATCGCCACGGCCGTGTGCACGCTCGAGCTCCGCCCGTCCGAACGGCACGTCCGCGGTGGGGGCTGACGCGACGTCGAGCACGCGCCCCACGTCGTCAGGGGCGAGCATGAAGGATCCGAAGATCTCGCGAGCTTCGGCAAGGGTGGTGGTCGCAGTGCTCATTGATCCTCGTCAGCCGCCGAGCTGGAACATCTCGCGGCGCTCGATCGTGGTGTTGGCGTGGAGGCGATGGCCGGTCGGCTTCTGCCCGACCGCTTGCAGCAGCACGCGCTCGACGGCCGTAATCCCACCGTCACGAATCGCCTGTCGCACGTCCAGCTCATCGTCGTTCAGGAGACACAGATGAAATTTCCCGTCCGCGGTCAAGCGCATGCGATTGCAGGTGCCGCAGTAGGGACGGCTCACTGGACTGATGAAGCCGATCGTCCCGCGCGCCCCCTCGAGGAGCGCATTCCGTGACTCGTCCGACGGATCGTCGGAGTCGAAGAACTCGAGGGGACCCAGTGCGGCGACGATCCGGGCCTCGGTCTCGGCACTCGAAACGAATTGCGAGCGCGCGATCGCCGCCGGCTCGCCGATCCCGAGCGGCATCAGCTCGATGAACCGGACGTGCCATGGACGCTCGCGGGTCAGCGCCGCGAGCTCGACGACGTCCTCATCGTTGAAGCCGCGCGTGACCACGGCGTTCAGTTTGATCGGGGTGAGTCCGGCATCCTCCGCCGCCAGGATACCGGCCCAGATTTCCTGGAGCGTTCCGTACCGCATGGTACGGGCGAGCCGCTCCTCGTTCAGCGTGTCGACGTGGATGTTGACCCGTCGCAATCCCACGCGCGCGAGCGCCGACGCGAACCGAGGTAGCAGGATGCCGTTCGTCGTGAGCGCCAGATCCCGTAATCCCTCGATCCCGGCCAGCCGCTCAACGATGTCGATCAAGTCAGGCCTGAGCGTGGGCTCCCCACCCGTCAAACGGATCTTCCGGAAACCGACGCGCACCGCGGCGCGCGCGACCATCTCGATTTCCGTCGCGTCCATCCAACGCGACGCTGCCCCTTCACTCCGCGCCTCCAACGGCATGCAGTACACGCACCGGAGGTTGCAGTGATCGACGAGCGATATACGCAGGTAGTCGATCTCGCGTTGGAAGCGATCGAGCGGCAAGGTCCGAGAATTGTTTCGGCGACGCCCCGATGTGTCAAGGTTGCAACGGCGAATGGGACGTCGCGGACGGCTCAGAGACGCCGCTCTTCGACCTCGGCGATGATGTCGGCGAGCGCCTGACGGTACGAGGAAAAGGGCAGATCATCGAGCAGGTGCCGAGCGCGGTCGGTGTAGTCCTCCGCGAGCCGCCGCACGACGCTCAAGACGTCGAGTCCCCGCACGCGCTGCAATGCCGCGTCGAGCTCGGAATCGGTCGCCGCCGGACTCATGAAGACGCGTCGCACTTCGGCGTCCTGCGCAACGGCGAGTACGAGAGGGAGAGACGGATTGCCGTCGCGGAGATCGATCCCGACGGGCTTGCCCGTGCGGGCGTCCCCCTCGACGTCCAGGATGTCGTCGATCACCTGGAACGCCATGCCGATGTTGAAGCCACAAAGACCCATCGCCTCGGCACCTCGGTCATCCATCCCGGCCAGATGCGCGGCGACGCGCGCCCCTTGCGAGAACAGCGACGCGGTCTTGCGGGCGATGATCTCCAGATAATCATCGAGGGTCGTTTCGGGGTTGCGGCGGAATCGCCCCTGCATGATCTCGCCCTCGGTGAGGCTGATGCAGGCGTCCGCCGCCCACCGAACGATGCGCTCCTCGAATCGCCCACACAGCTCGAATGCCTTGCTGAAGAGGAAATCGCCCGTGACGAGGGTATTGGCGAGGCCATAGCGCTGGTACGCCGACGGCCGGCCGCGCCGTGTCTCACCGCCATCGATGATGTCGTCGTGCAGCAACGTCGCCGAGTGGATCAGCTCGAGCGCGATCGCGACGTCGATCATATCGGTCACGTCGCGACCACCGCAGGCTTTGAAGACGAGCAGCGCGACGGCGGGACGCACGCGCTTGCCACCACCACCGATCAGGTGGAGCGCGACCTCCGACAACAGGGGCTCCCGCGACAGGAGCAGATTCTCCATTTTCGCTTCGACCTTGGCCAGGTCGTCGGCGATGAGTCGGAGGTCGACCACTCCGTTGGAACCGTACACCCTGCGGCGCTCGGGAACGTCGTTGGATTGACTCACTCGCGCTTCCTTCCTGACCGCGGCGCCGGCGCGGAGCGGCGCTGAGCTAATGGCAAACGTCTCGACTTGTCAAGGCAATGGCGCGTGCGTGACGTGCGCGACGGGCACACGCGGCAGCACGCGCGTGCGCCGCCTCGACGTTGCAAAGACCACGGACCGCAACTAGGTTGTCGCTTTCGCGCCGTGGCGACCATCGACGACGTTCGGACTCAGCTGGCGCTCGTGCGCTACCCGGGATACGCCCGCGACATCGTGACGTTCGGGCTCGTGCGCGACGTCACGGTCCGCGACGGCAGGGCAGCGATCGACATCCTGATGCCCTCCACCAACGTCGACGTGGCGCGCGCGCTCGACGAATCGATTCGGGCCGCCGTAGCGCGCGTGCCTGAGTTGGCGCAGGTCGAGGTCAGGCTCGATCCCGATCCGCGCCGCGCCGAGCGTCCGGAACGTGCCGCGGTGCGCGCGCCGTTACCTGGCATCGCACACATCGTCGCCGTCGCGAGCGGGAAGGGTGGTGTAGGGAAATCGACCGTGGCGGTGAATCTCGCGCTCGCGCTCCAGCGTCGAGGATTGAGCGTCGGCTTGCTCGACGCCGACATCCACGGCCCGAGCGTTCCGCTCATGACGGGGTCTCCGGACGCGCGCCCCAGCATGGTCGAGGGCAAGAAGATCCTTCCGATCGAGCGCTTCGGCATCAAGCTCGTATCGATGGGATTCTTCCTCGATGACCGCTCGCCGGTCATCTGGCGCGGTCCTATGGTCATGAGCATCGTGCGGCAGTTTTTGAAGGACGTGGTGTGGGGCCACCTCGACGTGCTGGTCGTCGATCTGCCACCGGGCACGGGGGACGCACAGCTCACGCTCCTCCAAGAGGTCCCGGTGAGCGGCGGGGTCATCGTCACCACGCCACAGGACGTTGCGCTCCAGGACGTCCGGCGGGGCATCGGAATGTTCGCGACCGTACAGACACCGGTCTTCGGCGTGGTCGAGAACATGAGCGACTACGTATGCCCCCATTGCGGCACGCACGAGGCGATCTTCGGTGCCGACGGCGGCCGTCGAGAGGCGGAAGCGCTGCACCTGGATCTCCTCGGCAGCATCCCACTCGTCGGCGAGCTCCGCGAAAGCATGGATCAGGGGACTCCGTTGATCATCGAGCGGCCGGATCACCCCGTGAGCGTGGCCTTCACGACGATCGCCGAACGGGTCGCCATGGCGCTCGCCAACCGCCCAGATCGCGCGGCGCCCCGCTGACCCTTTTCGCACTTTACCGTCCCATGCCGACATGTTAGCCAGGTCGGCGCTTTCCAGTTGCAACGCGGAGGAATTTCGATGTCCACGATGATCACCGAAGAATGCATCAACTGCGGCGCGTGCGAGCCGGAGTGCCCCAACACTGCAATTTACGAGGGCGGGGCGCAGTGGGAGAACAACGGCGAGAAGCATGCTGCGATCGCGACGGACATCTATTACATCGTTCCCGAGAAGTGCACGGAATGCGTCGGGTTCTTCGATCAGGAACAGTGCGCGGCGGTCTGCCCCGTCGATTGCTGCGTGCCCAACCCCGACGACCCCGAGACGGAAGATCAGTTGATCGCAAAGGCTCGCGTCATCCATCCGGAACAGACGTTCGAGCCCGGATGCCCGTCGCGGTTCCGCAAGAAGTAGGGAACGCCCCCGAACGCCCGCCGGTTCTCTTTACAAGGATGCGGCGCTTGGTTATAAGGCCGCAGATTTTGCTCGCTTTTTCATTGAGTTACACCACTTGAGCGCGGGGTAGAGGTCGCGGCCATGGCAAAGATCCGGGTTGGCATCGTCGGCGTGGGAAACTGCGCCAGCAGTCTCGTCCAAGGGGTCGAGTTCTATCGTCGCTCCAACGCTGAGGCCGCAGCCGACCACATCGGCCTGATGCATCACGACCTGGCCGGCTATCTTCCCGGCGATGTCGAAATCGTCTGCGCCTTCGACATCGACGAGCGGAAGGTCGGCCAACCGCTGCATCGTGCGATCTTCGCGAAGCCGAACAAGGCCGTCGACATCTGGCCCGAGCTCCCTGATTTCGGTGTCACCGTCCAAATGGGCCCAGTGCTCGACGGTGTCTCGGAGCACATGGCGGACTACCCGGCGGACGAGACCTTCGTCCCCTCGAGCCGTCCGGCGGTCGACGTCGCCGCGACGCTCAAAGCGGCGGGCGCCGAGGTCTTGATCAGCTATCTACCCGTCGGCAGTCAGCAAGCCGCCGAGTTCTACGCGCAGGCATGCCTCGACACCGGTACGAGTCTGATCAACTGCATGCCCGTCTTTTTGATTTCCAATCAGAGTTGGGGCGACCGGTTCACGAGCCGTGGCATCCCCGCCATCGGCGACGACATCAAGTCGCAGCTGGGCGCCACCATCGTTCACAGAACGCTGGCGAAGCTCTTCGCGGATCGGGGCATCAAACTGGATCGCACGTACCAGTTGAACACCGGCGGCAACACCGACTTCCTCAACATGCTGAATCGTACCCGCCTGGGTTCGAAAAAGGTGTCCAAGACGGAAGCAGTGCAGTCTGTGATGCCGCAGAGGCTACCGGCCCGCGACGTACACATCGGCCCGAGTGACTACGTGCCGTGGCAGGGCGACAACAAGATCTGCTTTCTCCGTCTCGAGGGTCGCGCATTCGGAAACGTGCCCATGGAATTGGAGCTGCGTCTCTCCGTCCAGGACAGTCCGAACTCGGCCGGTGTCGCGATCGATGCGATTCGCTGTTGTCGGTTGGCACGTGATCGGGGCATCGCAGGCCCGCTCCGCAGCGTCTCGGCGTACCTGATGAAGCATCCGCCGACCCAGATCACGGACGATCTGGCCCGCGATCTCGTCGAGAAGTTCATCAGCGGAGAGATCGACCACTAAAGGACGCGAGCGGGCTTCATGTGCCATCCATGGCTCGCGACGGGGGTCATCGCCTTCGTCGCCGTCGTCCTGGCGCACGAGATCGGCCCGATCGTCCGGGACCGGGGCCGGAACGGCTCCCGGCTCGAAAGTGGCTTCCTCGGCCAACGGCTCCGCGATTGGTTTCGCGGCCGGGTCCGACCCGTTGCCGCCGCAACGATCCGGCTCGGCGTCACTCCGAACGCCATCACATTGTCGCAACTCGCAACGAGCGTGATCTGCGGTATCGCCTATGCTCACGGCTGGATGTTCACGGCCGGGTGGATTCTCATCACGTGCGGAACGCTCGATGTGCTGGACGGCGAGGTCGCGCGCGGCCAGCACATCGACGGTCCGCGCGGCGCGTTCATCGACTCCGTCGTCGATCGCTATAGCGAGAGCGCCGTATACATCGGGCTAGTCGCGTTTTATCGAGACACGTGGGTCCTCTGGGCGGTGCTGACGGCGTGGGCAGGGTCGTTCCTCGTGAGCTATGCCCGGGCACGAGCGGAGGGCGTCGGTGTCGATTGCCGCGAAGGTCTCGCGCAGCGCCCGGAACGATACGTGATTCTCGGAGTGACGTCACTGGTCAGCTCGCTCTCAGGTCACATCGCATGTCATCACGGGGGCCATGCCTTGGTTGCCGCCGGCATCTGCCTGCTCGCGGTGCTCTCGAACCTGACCGCGCTCCAGCGGACGCGCGCCACCTTACGCAAGCTCGCGTGACCGATCAGTCGAACGACGGGTCCCCATTTGGGCCGATTGGCGTATTCTTGGCGCTGCTCGGCGCAGGCCTCGTCCTCGACGCCGACTGGTGGTGGCCCGGCGGAGCGTTGATGGCGGCCGGCGTTTGGTGCTTCAGGAAGCAACACGATCGCCTCGGGGCGAGAGGAGCCGGTCCGCGATGAACCGAACCACACGAACGATCCTCGGCGTCGCGATATCCATGATCGCGCTCTACCTGGCTATGCCGCCGCGCGAGGAATGGGACGAGGTCGGTGCCGCCTTCGCGCGTGTGCATTACGGCTACGTGATCCCGATCGCGATCATTGCGGTCTACAGCATCGTCGTTCGGTGTCAGCGGTGGCAGCTGCTCCTGCGTCCGGTCGGCACCATCGCCATGACGCCGTTGCTCTCAGCAACCGCCATCGGTTTCCTCTGCAACATGGTCTTGCCGCTCCGCCTCGGGGAGATCGTGCGCCCTGTGCTGCTGGCGCGCCGGACCAGCATTCCTGTGAGCAGCGTCTTCGCTTCGGTGCTGCTCGAGCGACTGCTCGACATGCTGACGATCCTCGTCTTTCTCGGGCTGGTGATGACGCTCGTGCCCGTGTCCGACACGATCCGGCAGAGTGGCATCGTTTTCGTGATCTTTGCGGTCGTCGCCATCACCGTGGTCGTGGGGTTGCAGCGCAAACACCCCTTCGTGGTGGGGTTGATGCATTGGCTCCTGGCGCGCATGCCTGCCAACATCCGCGATCGAGGTGAGGCCGCGCTCCAGAGCTTCATCGGGGGACTTCAGGGAATCGGCGAGGGGCCCGTGCTGGCACGTGTCCTCGCGTATTCGGTCTACCTCTGGATCGTGATCGCGTCCGTCTTCGGTATCGGCTTTTGGGCCTGCGACCTGCCGGTACCGACGGTAACGGGTGCGCTCGCGCTCGTCACCATCGTCGCGGGGGCAGTGTCGGCCCCGTCGGCGCCGGGATTCATCGGCACCTTCCAAGCCGGCTGCATACTGGCCCTCGGCCTTTTCGGGGTCAGCCGAGCCGATGCGGTCCCCTATGCCTTCGTCGTGTGGGGCGCCCAATGGCTCACACAGATCGTCCTGGGGGTTGTCTTTTTGTTTCGCGAAAACGTAAGCTTCCGGGACATCAGAGCCGTCGAAGAAACCAACTCCTGACCCGCGAGCCCACATGAGCCTCACCGGAAAACGGATCGTTCTCGGCGTGACCGGCGGCATAGCCGCCTACAAGGCACCCGACCTCGTCCGCGCTCTGACACGAGCAGGCGCGGAAGTTCGCGTCGTCCTCACGCGTGCCGCGGAGGAGTTCGTCACCCCGTTGACGTTGCAAACGGTATCAGGGCAACCGGTCGCCCGTTCCTTGTTCGACCTCACGGAAGAATCGGAGATCGGTCACGTCCGCATCGCCGACAACGCAGACGCGATCGTGATCGCTCCGGCCACCGCCAACGTCGTAGCGAAGCTCGCGGTGGGCATTGCCGATGATCTCCTAACCACCATCGCGCTCGCCACGCGCGCGCCCCTTTTGATCTGTCCGTCGATGAACGTGCACATGTACGAGCATCCGACCGTGCGGACGAATCTGGCGCAGCTCCGCGACGCGGGCCAGACGGTGCTCGAGCCGGACACCGGTTTTCTCGCGTGCGGCTACACCGGTACCGGGCGGCTCCCGGATCCGGAGATCATCGTCGAGGAAATCGAAGTCCTCCTCGCGCCGCGCGATCTTCGCGACGTTCGCGTCGTGGTGAGCGCCGGACCTACCTGGGAGGCACTCGACCCCGTCCGTCACCTCGCGAATCGCTCGTCGGGGAAGATGGGGTACGCCGTCGCGCGTGTCGCGCGCCGCCACGGAGCACAGGTCACGTTGGTCAGCGGCCCGACGTCGTTGGACGAACCACGGGGGATCGAGGTCGTGTCGGTCGTGAGCGCCCGCGAAATGGAAACCGCCGTCCTCCGACATGCGGCGACCGCCGACGTCGTCGTCATGGCAGCCGCCGTCGGCGATTTCCGCCCGTCCGATGCCTCGCGCCACAAGATCAAGCGCGGCCGAAACGACCTCGACCTTCGCCTCGTCCCAAATCCAGACATCCTGGCGAAGCTGGGCTCCCTACCGGGCACCAGATTGCTCGTCGGATTCGCGGCCGAAACGCGTGATCTCGTGGCCAACGCCCGCCGCAAGCTCCAGGCGAAGGGCGTGCACCTGATGGTCGCCAACGACGTGACCGCCGAGGGCGCCGGGTTCGACGTCGACACCAACATCGTCACGCTTATCGACCGCAGCGGACGCGTCGAGCGCCTCGAAAAGATGACCAAGGAAGCCGTCGCCGAGACGATCATCGGGCGGCTCGCCGACATGCGCATCGTGCGCCGCGAAGCGCCGGCAACGCCGACGCGGCGACTACCGCGGCGCCGCTGACCCCTTCAGGACCCGTGCCGCGCTCAGGCCCCGCAGCAAACGTGGGCTTTCAACTCGGGAACCACCTTGGCGAGAATGGCATCGTGCAGCGACGGTGTCAGCTGGCGGCGGCGGCGCAATAGACGGAGCCGTTTCCTGATGACCTCCGCCCGCTCGAGATGATCCTTGCCCGTCGGATCGAGCCGGCAGCATGCCGCGTCGTCGCCATGCGCGAGCACGTCGAGCGCGGCGTTGCTGCACACATTGTCGTAACGATCGACCTCTTCAGGCGTGAGGACGTACTGTGACCTGGTGCCAAGCCGCTGCATGAGCCTCCGCCACTGCTCGACGCGATGCAGTGCCATGACGGAATTGAAGATGCGCTTGTTGGTCCGGAACGAGAACAGCGTGCGTTCGACCGTGCGTTCCATCAGGTCGTCGCAATCGGGGTAGAGGCGACTGACGACGTCGCGCAGCCGCTTCCAGTCTTCCGGAGGCTGCTCCGCGTCGAAGCGCGCCTCCCAATAGACGTGCTTCAAAGCCCGAGCGCGAAAGCTCACGATGAGCTGAAGCGGCACGAAGTAGTTGTGCGAGTAGGTGTCGGCCGCGAGGTGAGTGAGGTAGCCGTACGCGAATGCCTTCTCAGAGTCGGTGCGGGCCCCCTCGAGGACCTGCCACCCGACGTTCCAAGAATGACAATGATACCGAAGGTCACGGGTGAACTTCTTCGCCTGGATGATATCCGCGCCGACACAACCGTAGAGATACGTCTCGGGAAACGCGCGCAGAATTTCTTGAAGGGCCACGGGCAAGCTGTTAAGCGAGCCGAGCACCGTCGCGCCGTGGATCAGATGGGTCACCGGGCCCCAAGCGAGCGCCTCATCCGGCATGAGGATCAGTATGAGCACTCCGAGGAGCGAACCGAGCGCCAACATCGCTCCCAGAGTACTCCCCGCGGGTAGCCCCCACAACCAGCAACCCGATCGCGCTCGGCATGCCGACTGACGAGCGACGTGAGTTGCTCGCGCTCGTGCGCGCAACCCGCGCGGAGCTCGAATCCTGGCGAGCGAGCGCGCTCGAAACGATTCCGGCGACGAAACCGTCCCCGGTCCCGACCGTCGTCGCGCAGGAGCCGGCGGGATCAACTGCCGAATCACCGCCCGAGGGAGCGCTCTTGAATCCGTCCGCGACGGCGATCGACATCGAGTTGCTCACGCATCCCGGAGTTCGCGACGCCCGCACGCTCCAAGATCTTCGAGCGCTCATCGGCGACTGCCAGCGCTGCAAGCTCGCCCCGCATCGCACCAAGTTGGTGTACGGTGTCGGAAACCCGAACGCCGACCTCGTCTTCGTCGGCGAGGCACCCGGCCACGAGGAAGACGCGCGTGGCGAGCCTTTCGTCGGTGCCGCCGGTCAGTTGCTGACCGAAATCATCGTCAAAGGCATGAAGATTCGCCGCGAGGACGTGTACATCGCGAACATCATCAAATGTCGGCCGCCGCAGAACCGCAATCCGGAACCCGACGAGATTGCCGCGTGTGAGCCGTTCCTGAAGCAGCAGCTCGAAATCCTGAAACCGAAGGCGATCGTCGCGCTCGGCAAGTTCGCGGCGCAATGTCTCTTGAAGACGCGTACACCGATCTCGCGCTTGCGTGGGGAGTGGACCACCTATCAGGGCGTGCCGTTGATGCCGACGTTCCATCCCGCCTACCTCCTCCGGAATCCGTCGGACAAGCGGCTCGTCTGGCGCGACATCCAGCAGGTGATGACCCTATTGGGCTTGCGCTGACGGGGCCCGCCGGGCTGCCGCGGCTGGAAACATCAATTCAACCGCCGCGTTGACTGCCTCGAGAATTCCGGGTTACACGACCCGTTCCGCTCATGGATCTCGGCGTTCTCGACTACGCGCTCGATCCCGCACTGATTGCCCAAGAGCCCCTCGCAGCCCGCGACGCCAGCCGGATGATGGTGGTGGAGCGCTCGACGGGCTCGCGCACGCATGCGGCCGTTCGCGATCTCGCCTCATGGCTCCGACCCGGGGACGTGCTCGTCGTGAACGACGCCGAGGTCATCGCCGCACGCCTGCACGGCTCCCGACCGACGGGCGGCGCCATCGAAGTGCTACTCGTCGACCCACTCGACGAGCAGAACTGCTGGCGCTGCATCGCGCGCGGCGCCGGCAAGATTCCCGCGGGCGAGGTGATCCACTTCGGCACGGTCCTACGCGGGGTTTGGGGTGAACGGACCAACGACGTGTATCGATCCATTCGGTTCGAATGCGAGGGCGACCTCGAAACGGCACTGAAGCAGGTTGGCGAGCTTCCGCTACCTCCCTACATTCAGCGCCCGAACGGCCCGTCGCCCAATGACGAGACACGGTACCAGACGATGTTCGCCCGGAACCGCGGCGCCATCGCGGCTCCGACGGCGGGCCTCCACTTCACACCCGAGCTCGTGCGCAGCCTGGCCACTCGCGGAGTGAGCATCGTTGCACTCACCCTGATCGTCGGACCCGCCACCTTCCTCCCGGTGCGAACGACGCTCGCCGCGCATGCGGTGCCCGCGGAGCGCTACACGGTCCCGGCTGAAACAGCGACGGCGATCAACCGCGCCCGCGCCGCGGGACATCGCGTGGTCGCGGTCGGCACGACGACCGCCCGCACGCTCGAAACCGTGGCCGGGGGGGACACCGTCGTATGCGGCGGCGAAGGGAAAACCGACCTCGTCATCGGACCGGGATACGCGTTTCGGGCGATCGACGCGTTGTTTACGAACTTCCACCTGCCGTGCTCGAGCCTGCTCGCCCTCGTAGCGGCGTTCGCCGGCGTCGAGCTCACGCTCGCGGCGTACCGGGAGGCGGTCGCAGCCCGGTACCGCTTCTACAGCTACGGCGACGCGATGTTGATTCTGTGAGCACGTTCGAGCTCATCCACGAGGACGCTCGATCGGCGGCACGCCGCGGGAGGCTCACCCTCACGCACGGCGTCGTCGAGACGCCGGCGTTCATGCCCGTCGCCACGCACGGCAGCATCAAGGGCCTCACGCCACCACAAATCCGAGAAACCGGCGCCCAGATGATTCTCTCGAACGCCTATCATCTGTGGCTGCGCCCGGGATGCGACGTCGTCGAAACCGCGGGGGGGCTCCACAGATTCATGGGCTGGGACGGCCCGATCCTGACCGACAGCGGGGGCTATCAGATCTTTTCGCTCGCAGCGCTCGCACGTGTCACCGACGAGGGCGTCACCTTCCGCTCGCACATCGACGGCAGCGCCCACGCGCTGACGCCCGAGGACGTCATCCGCGCCCAGGAGCGCCTCGGTCCGGACGTCGCGATGATCCTCGACGAGTGCCCGCCTGGGGACGCCGATCGGGCGACGGTCACCGCGGCCACCGAGCGCACCACGCAATGGGCGAAGCGAGCAGCGGCAGCGCGCCGACGCGCGGATCAGGCGGTCTTCGGCATCGTCCAGGGAGGGACGCATCTCGATCTTCGCCTCGAGAGTGCTCGAACGATGATCGACATCGGGTTCGACGGCTACGCGCTCGGCGGACTCTCCGTCGGCGAGCCGCGACCGGACACTTGGCGAGTGGCGGCGGCCACCGCGCCGCACCTCCCGCGGCACCAGCCGCGATACTTCATGGGGGCAGGGACACCCCGCGACATCCTCGAGCTGGTCGGCGGCGGAATCCACCTCTTCGATTGCGTCCTCCCGACGCGACTCGCCCGCAACGGGACCCTATTCACCAGCCGGGGTCCTCTCGTCATACGGCACGCGGTGCACGTCGCGGACGTGCGACCCCTGGATCCCGAATGCACGTGCTATACGTGCACGCACTTCAGCCGGGCATACCTCCGCCACCTCGTCATGGCGCGCGAGCCCCTTGCCGTCACGCTCAACACGCTGCACAACGTCACCTACTACCAAAACCTCATGGCACGGATCCGCGAGGCCATCAGCAATGATCGCTTCGCCGAGCTCGCCGCGACCATTTCGACGACCTCGCTCGGCGAGGAGGGGGCATCATGTCCGGCATAGCGTGGGCACAAGGCGCGGGTGGAGCAGCGGCGGGGCCGGGGCCCCTGGTGAACCTCATGCCGATCGCCCTGATGTTCGTCATCCTGTACTTCCTCATGATCCGACCGCAACAGAAGCGGGCGCGCGAGCATGAAACCATGGTGCAGAACTTGAAGCGGGGAGACGACATCGTCACGACCGGCGGCATCCACGGTCGCATCCAAACGATCGCCGACAAGATCCTCACGGTCGAGATCGCCCCCAACGTCCGCATCCGCTTGGACCGGGAGCAGGTCGCGAGCGTTGTGCGTGCCACACGGAACGAAGATCGCGAGAAGGACAAGGAGAAAGCATGAAGCTCGGTTATCGCGTCGGACTGGTCCTCGTGTTGCTGCTGATCAGCAGCGTCTACCTCTTGCCAGTCGTGACGAACGTCCCGACGTGGTGGCCATCGGTCCTACCGCGCGAGGCGCTTCGGCTCGGGCTCGACCTCCAAGGCGGCATCCATCTCATCCTGCAAGTCGAGGGCGAGAAGGCCGTGGAGACGGCGCTCAACGGGACGATGGAGGATCTCAAGCGCGAGCTCAGCGCGGCGCAGATCCCAACGAGCAAGCTCGAGCGCAGCGGCAAGCGCCTCCACATCCAGCTGCGGGACGCCAACAAGAGCAGCGCGCTGTCGGACCTCCTGAAGAGCCAGTTTCCCGTGCTGGTCGCTGCCTCGGATTCGAACGCCCAATCGGGCGACATCGTCTACGGCTTCGACGAGCGGGAAGAGCGCCGCATCCGCGAGTTCGCCGTCGATCAATCGATCGAAACCATCCGGAACCGGATCGACCAGTTTGGCGTTCGTGAACCCGTCATCCAACGGAGCGGCAGCGACGGGATCCTGGTGCAACTCCCCGGCATCCAGGACCCGCAGCGCGCCAAGGACCTCATCGGCAAGACCGCCGTGCTGGAGTTCAAGCTCGTGTCCGGTGGAGCCGATCCGACGAAGCCGCAACCGGGGACCGAGGTCCTGTCGGGCGAAGAGCGCGATCCGGTCACGGGCGAGATGAACAGCAAGGTCACCTATACCCTAGAGCGAAAGACCCTGATGACAGGCGAGGTGATCGCAGACGCGCGGGTTCGTCCCGCCACGCAGATGGAGGGGCCCTACGTCGAGCTCGTGCTCAACAGCCGCGGCGCCAAGCTGTTCGAGGAGCTGACCGCCGCGAACGTAAACCGACAGCTCGCCATCGTGCTGGACGGCAAGGTGAAGTCGGCACCGGTCATTCGTGAGCGCATTGGCGGTGGGCGCGCGTCGATCACCGGCAACTTCGACCTCCGGGAAGCCCGCGATCTCGCCATCGTGCTCCGTGCCGGCGCGTTGCCGGCCCCGGTGACGCTCGCCGAAGAGCGTACCGTCGGCCCGACGCTCGGCCGCGACTCGATTCAGCAAGGCATGATCTCGTTCGCGGTCGGAGGCGCGCTCGTCATCCTGTTCATGCTCGTCTACTACCGGGGTGCCGGATTGCTCGCCAATCTCGCGCTGGGGCTGAACGTCGTGTTCATTCTCGCGGCACTCGCGGCGCTCGAAGCGACCGTCACGCTTCCGGGAATCGCGGGGCTCGTTCTGACGCTCGGCATGGCGGTCGACGCAAACGTCCTCATCAACGAACGCATCCGTGAAGAGCTGCGGCTCGGAAAGTCCGTGCGGGCGGCGATCGAGGCCGGCTACGACCGCGCGCTTCCAGCGATCCTGGACTCGAACATCACGACCTTCCTGTCCGGTCTGATCCTTTTTCAGTTCGGGTCTGGACCGGTGAAGGGTTTTGCGGTGACCCTCTGCATCGGCATCGTCACATCGGTATTCACGGCTGTGATCTGCACTCGCATCGTCTACGATTTCATGCTGAGCCGGCGCCGGATGGACACCATCAGCATCTGATTGCGACCGCATAAGTGTCTGGAAATACATGAGTTATTGATTGACGCGTCCGGACGTGAACCCCTCGCTCGCCTTGACCTGTTTTTTGCGCGCGTGGTATGCAGCGCGCATCCAATCCATCGGAGCGCGCGCACTCGATGCTCGACCGGGACGACATCTACCTGAACAGCAAAGAGGTGGCGCAGATACTCGACGTCAGCCCCGATACCGTCAACGAGTTCGCACGCAAGCATCTGTTGCCGGCGTTCAAGCAGGGGAGGCAGTGGCGGTTCCGAAAGCGAGACATCGTGTCCTTCAAGCGTCAGCTTCGGGGCGCGACGGCCGCCTGACCAGGGAAGCGATCGATCGAGTGGGGTCGACGGATCGACGACGAAGGGTTTCGGCCCTCTCGTCCCGGTAGTTTTCGCCAAGGGGGGCCCATGGCCGTGCAGCGCAGCGAGGCGCGTAGCGGAACGTCCGATCCGCACCGTAGCAAGATCTACGCGGAGTTCTCTCACCTCTACGACAAGATCTTTCAACGCATCTTCTTTCCGCGCATCGAACGGGTCATCAAGTCGCTCCACATCGAGCCCGGGGCGCGCGTCCTAGAGGTGGGCGTCGGCACAGGCCTTTCCCTCAGCGCCTACCCTCCGCATTGCGACGTCGTCGGCATCGACCTCGCGCAGGACATGCTCGACCAGGCGGCGGACAAAATTCGCGAGCAGGGTTGGCGACACATCACGCTTCGCCAGATGGATGCGTTGAACCTGACCTTCCCCGACGACAGCTTCGACTACGTGATGGCCTTCCACGTGGTGAGCGTCGTTCCCGACGCGACCCGGCTGCTCGACGAGGCGCGTCGCGTGCTCCGCCCGAACGGGACGCTCGTCGTCATCAATCACTTCCGCAGCGAGCGACCCATCATCGGATCACTCGTCGAGATGGCCGATCCGGTCACCAGGAAACTCGGCTGGCGAACGACGCTCCGACTCGTCGACGTGTTCAACGGCGCTCCGGTCGCGATCGAGCAGCAGTTCAAAACATCGCCGCGATCACTGTTCACGGTCGTGGTTGCGCGCAATCAGAAGGAAATGCGCGCCACCGGCTGACAGCCCAGGCTGTGGATAAACTGTTGATTGCTTCTCGCTTGTAGAATCAACAACTTGAGCCTTGACCGTCCACAGCTGCACGGCCAAGGCAGCAGAAATCCGAACCTCCACGTGTAAATATCAGCGCGGCCTAGGGAAAATTCCCTACATCACACCTTTTCCCCCCATACGTGACTCAAGGCGATGCAGGAAGCTGCCGCGCGCCGACCCCTGGACAGCCCAGGTGTGGATAACTCTCAGGGGAGCCGCGACACGCGCTGACGCAGAGAGTGCCCCCGCCCAGAATCGAACTGGGACTTAGGGTTCCGGAGACCCTCGTGATGTCCTTTTCACTACGGGGGCGGGCGGACCGTCGGTACCACGCGGCCTGAAAGGGGTCAACGCGCCTTCAGATGCCGAAGGCTTCGATGACGTGTTCTGTCGCGTAGTAGAGCAGCACCCCGACGAACACCATCACGGCGACACGCCCCCGACCGCCACGATTCACCTCGGGGATGAGATCCGATGCGGCGACGTACAGCGTCACCCCCGCGGACAACGCCAGGCCCTCGCCGACGAAGCCGTGCAGCGGAACCATCGCGACGGCTCCGACGAGTCCCGCCGCTCCGACGGCGATCGACGACAGCAACGCGGTGGCCCGAGACGCGCCACCCGCCAGCATGATGGACGCTATGGTGAATCCTTCTGGTGCCTTGTGAAGGATGATCGCCACGAAAAGAAGCAACCCGAGGCGGGGGCTGATCACGAAACCGGACGCGACGGAAATGCCGTCGAAGAAGCTGTGAATCGAGAGCCCCACCAACGCCGACACTCCGACACCGACACCCACGTGCTCGGGATGCGTCTCTTCACCGAAGTGGAAGTGACGGACGACGGTATGCTCGACGAGATGGATCAAGAGATAGCCAGCCAGGATGAGCAACGGCGCGTTCGCCGTCATCTCTGCGCTCACCGGCATCATCTCGAGCACGGCCGCCGCGAGCATGAAGCCACCACCGAGCGCGACGAAGTAATTCAGCAGCGCCGCGTCCCACCGGCGCCGCAACGTGACGACGACGCCGCCGAGCGCCGTCGCGGCCGCCGTCATCGCGATGAAAGCGAGCGACACCCACAACGAAGCGCCGGTGGATTCTTCCGGAGTCACGAACGTCCCCTGCAACGTCGCGAGGCGTAAATCGCGACGTGCTTCAGATCCGCACCGGCGGGGCATCGAGACGAGTGCGTAACACCTCGATCATCTCGGCATGGAGGTGCCCGTTGCTCGCCAGAGTTTGGAGACCGAAGAGGTCGAACGGCTGCCCACGAAAGTCGCTGACTCGCCCTTGCGATTCCAGGGTTACGAGAACGCCCGCAGCAGTGTCCCAAGGGCGAAGCTTCCATTCCCAGAACCCGTCCAACCGGCCACAGGCTACGTAACACAGATCGAGCGCCGCCGAACCGTTCCGACGAACACCCTGCGTCCGTCGTACGAAATCAGCGAAGAACCCGAGATAGCTCTCGAGCTTCTCGCGGCGATCGTACGGAAACCCCGTCGCGACGAGCGCTTGATCGAGCGCACGAACGCTCGAAACGGTGATCGGGTCGCCGTTCAGCGTCGCCCCGCGTCCGCGCTCCGCGACGAACGTCTCGTCCCGCACCGGGTCGTGAACGATGCCAAACAGCAACCGATCACCCACGCCCAGCGCGAGAGACACCGCGAATTGCGGGTACGCGTGCGCGAAGTTCGTCGTGCCGTCGAGCGGATCGAGATACCAACAATGACGATCCGCGGGCGGAGCCGCCAAGGCCGAGAGCTCACTCGACTCTTCGGCGATGATCACATGCTCGGGAAACGCGTGCTGGAGTCGGGCGACGATCGCCGCTTCGATCGCACGATCCGTCTCGGTCACGATGTCGACGGCGCCTTTGTGCTGCACCGCCTTCGCTTCGCGCCAGGTGGCTCGCATCATCGCGCTCGCCTCGTCGACCGCGGCGCGCGCGACGCGCTCGAACGCCTCCATGCGCGCGAGCTTCTGTCACATTGACCCTTGCAGTTCAAGGTGAAACCATGCACGCAAAGTCCGTTGCCGACGATGCAGACCGCGCCTTCCGCCGTCACCGCGCATTGTTTGTCGCCCGCGAAGGTCAACCTCTGCTTGCGCATCGTCGGACGCCGAGCCGACGGCTATCACCTGCTCGATTCGGTCTTCGCGGCGATCGACTTCTGCGATCGCATCGACCTCCGCATCACCGATGTACGTGCGGGTCGTAACGCGAGCGTGCGAGTTCGATGCGATCGGCCGGACGTTCCCAGCGACGCGACGAACCTCGCCGCACGCGCCGCCTCGCTGTTGCTCGCGGAGTGCGGACTCGGCGGCGAGGTCGACCTGACGATCGCGAAACGCATTCCGCCCGGTGCGGGCCTCGGCGGTGGGAGCAGCAATGCGGCAACCGTTTTGGTCGTCATGAACGACCGTCTACACCTCGGCGTGCCGCCGAGCCGACTCCAGGCGCTCGCGCTCACACTCGGTGCCGACGTTCCCTTTTTCCTGACCGGAGGGTGCGCCCGGGTTCGCGGGATCGGCGAGCGTATAGAGCCCATCCATGGTTGGCCGGGGCGCGCGCTCGTGGTTGCCCTCCCTCGCGTGTCCGTCGCAACCGCGTGGGCATTCCGGACGTACGCCGCCGGGCTCTTTCCCGACGCAGACGAGCCAGCACGCATGGCGACCCAGGGGCAGCTCAGCCCGGAGCTTTTGCGGAACGACCTGGAGGCAGCGGTGCTTCCGCGTCACCCCGATATCGCGCATCTGAAGGCAAGTCTCCTCGCGAGCGGCGCCGCCGGTGCCGTGATGTCGGGCAGCGGGTCGGCGGTCGTGGGACTGGTCGACGACGCCACGCCAGCCGACGCCGTCGCATCAGCCTTGCAAACCCGCCATCCGGAGGCCGCCGTCCGTGTCGCGCGCATCCTCGCCCCCGGCGAGGTCCCGTCGGTTGACCCCACGCCGTCTTACGCCTAGTATTCGCCGCTTTCCGTTCCGCACTGAGCCGACCGAACGATCACGGACGACATGTCACGAAGTGTGAGAATGGATGCATGTCGATGGGCGGTCGCCAAGCGGTAAGGCCCCGGTCTTTGGATCCGGTATACGAAGGTTCGAATCCTTCCCGCCCAGCTATCGAGGACGAAAGACGCTGAATGGCACTCCGCGCAAAAGACGAGGTCATCATCTTCGCCGGCAGCTCGAACCCGAAGCTGGCCCGGGAGATCGCCCAGTACCTCAGCACGGATCTCGCGAGCGCCGAGCTCGGCAGCTTCAGCGACGGCGAGACGCAGGTCGAGGTGACGGAGAACGTCCGCGGCGGCGACGTGTTCGTCATCCAGTCGACGTGTCCACCGGCCAACAACCATTTGATGGAGCTGTTGCTCACCCTGGACGCGCTGAAGCGCGCCTCTGCCGGGCGCATCACCGCCGTGGTTCCGTACTACGGGTATGCCCGACAGGACCGCAAGGTCTCTCCGCGCGTCCCCATAAGCGCCAAGCTCGTGGCCGATCTGATGACGACCGCCGGCGCCGCACGCGTGCTCACCATGGATCTGCATGCCGGCCAGATCCAGGGCTTCTTCAACATTCCCGTCGACAACGTGTACGCGACGCCGGTGCTGCTCGCGTACATTCGTCAGCAAGTCCAAGACGGCGAGGCACTGACCGTGGTGTCGCCCGACGCCGGCGGTGTCGAGCGCGCCCGCGCGTTTGCGAAGCGCCTGAACGCCAACCTCGCGATCATCGACAAGAGGCGCGCCGCGGCCAACGAGGTCGCCGAGATGAAGATCATCGGTGAGGTCACCGGACGGATCGCCGTCATCATCGACGACATCGTCGACACTGCCGGAACGATCTGCGCCGCTGCCGACGCGATTCGCGCTGCGGGCGCTCAGGAAGTGATCGCGTGCTGCACGCATGCGGTCCTTTCAGGGCGCGCCATAGAGCGGCTCAAGACCTCCTCGTTGAAGCGCCTCGTAGTCACCGACACCATTCCGCTGCACGAGCAGGCGCGGGGACTCCCGAACATCCACGTGTTGTCCGTCGCGCATCTGATCGGCGAGGCGATTCGCCGCATCCACAACGAAGAATCCATCAGCTCGCTGTTCATCTAGCCGAGCTCGGGAGGAAGACATGGAAGAGATCACTCTGGGCGTCGAAACGCGCGACGATCGTGGAAAGGGCGCCGCGCGCCGGCTTCGTCGCACCGGGAAAGTGCCCGGGGTCTTCTACGGACCCAAGAGCACAGCGATGCCGATCGCCGTCGATCGCAAGGACTTCGCGGCGCACGTCGCGAATCTCGAAGGCTCGCACCTGATCCGTTTCGAATCCGCGGCAGCCGATCTGCAGAAGCGCGTCGCCCTCGTGCGCGAGGTGCAGCACCATCCGGTCACGGGCGGGATCCTCCACGTGGATTTCTACGAGGTCGACTTGACGCAGCGCCTCAAGGTCACCGTGCCGCTCCACTTCGTCGGTAAGGCGAGGGGCGTCGCCGAGGGCGGCATCCTGCAGCCCATCCTGCGCGAGATGGATGTCGAGTGTCTCCCGACCGACATCCCGCAATTCATCGAGGTCGACGTGTCCGCGCTCGACATTCACGACGCCGTCCACCTCGCCGACGTTCCGATGCCGCCGAACGTCACTGCGGTCGTCGAAACCAACGAGGCGGTCGTGACGGTCCTCCCGCCGACAGTCGAAGAGGTGAAGGCCGCAACCGCAGAGGGGGCGGCGGAAGGCGCCGCGGCGCCCGCTGCCGGTGACGGCAAGGACGCGAAGGAGTCCGGCAAGGGCTCCTGATGGCGCAGGGCGTGTGGTAGCCCATGAAGCTCATCGTCGGCCTCGGCAATCCGGGCTCCCGTTATCGCCTCACGCGGCACAATCTCGGCTTCATGGTCGTGGATGCCCTCGCCGAGCGCTGGCGGATCTCCGTTGGCGGCAAGCGACACGACGCTGAACTCGGAACCGGCGAGATCTCGTCCGTCCGCGCCGTCCTCGCGAAGCCTCAAACTTTCATGAACGCGAGCGGGGAGTCGGTTGCGAAGCTGCGTCGCCTGCACCGACTCGATCCTTCCGACATTCTCGCGATTTATGACGACCTCGACTTGCCACTCGGGCGGATCCGCCTGCGTGCAGAGGGCGGAGCTGGCGGCCACAACGGCGTCGCGTCCCTGATCAGCGTCCTGGGAAAGGGCTTTCCACGGTTGCGGGTTGGCATCGGCAGACCACCGGGCGGAGCCGATCCAGTCGGTTACGTGCTCGAGCCATTCGAGCCGAGCGAGCGCGCTAGCGTGCAGGAGGCGATCGACCGGGCCGCCGACGGCGCCGAGTCGTGGCTCGCGCAAGGGCTCGAGCCCACCATGAACGTCGTGAACCGTCGTGACGCCATTCGTGCGTGAAGACTGGCAATCCATGTGGCGTTGCGCTACACAGCGGGATTCGACAAAGGAGGCATGGTGAACGACGAGCACCGAAAGCGCCGCTACGAGACGATGATCGTCCTACGGGTCGACCTGCAAGAGGCGGGCGTCAAAGAGCAGGCCGAGCGCATCCGGAAAGTCCTCGAGGCACAAGGTGCCACGATCGCCGGGATCCACGAGTGGGGTCTCCGCGAGCTCGCGTACATCATCCAAAAAGAGCGGCGCGGCTACTATCTGCTCGCCGAATACTCCGCGCAGGCCGCGGCGGTCGCTGAGCTCGAGCGTACTCTGAAGCTGTCCGATGCCGTCCTCCGCTTCGTTTCCATTCGCCAAGACGATGATGCGCCGCCTGTGATTCCGCCGGGACGCGAGCTCGAGACGAGCGCGCGTCAGAACGACGCGGCGGGCGACGATGACGACGACGTCGCTTCCGTCGAAGCGGAAGCGGCCGACGTCGAGTGATCCATCCTACGAGAAGGTGAGCTGAGCATGCCGGGAAGAGCAGGGGGAAGAAGCGGCGGGACGCGTGGGCGCCCCCGCGGACGTGACGATCGTGGGCCGCGCGGGCGCCGCCCTGGTCGTCGTAAGGTTTGTCGATTCTGCGCGGAGAAAGGTCTTCGCATCGACTACAAGGACACGCGGGTCCTCGGGAACTTCATCACGGACCGTGGCAAGATCATTCCGAGCCGGATCACGGGCAACTGCGCGCGGCACCAGCGCCGGTTGACGACGGCCATCAAGCAAGCCCGCAGCGTGGCGCTCCTGCCGTTCGCGGCGGCGATGTAAGAGGTCGACGTGCAAGTCATCCTACGCGAAGAGCTTCCGAACCTCGGCACGATCGGCGACGTCGTGAAGGTCAAGCCGGGGTACGCGCGCAACTATCTCCTGCCGCGCGGCCTCGCTGTCGAGGCAAGTGTTCGCAACCTGCATGAGCTGGAGCATCAGAAGCGCGTCGTCGCTGACAAGCGACTTCGCGAGCAAAAGTCTGCGGCAGCCGTCGCCGACAAGCTCGGAAGCGTGGCGCTCCAGTTCGAGGTACGGGCGGGCGAGGACGGCAAGCTCTTCGGGTCCGTCACCAACCAGGACATCCATCGTCGCCTCGAGGAGCGAGGGTTCACGATCGACCGCCGTCGCATCCTGTTGGACGAGCCGATCAAGAGCCTGGGTTCGCACGACGTACCCGTGCACGTCGGCCCGGATACCCGAGCGACCATCAAGGTCGAGGTCAAGGCGCTCGCGGAGTAACCACCTGGCCGACGTCGGACAGGCGCCGAGTCTCCGGTGATCCCAGCTGGCTCGAGGCTCGGGGGTCGCGGGTGAGCACGGTCCGCGACATCCACCGCGGTCGAGTCGTCCATCTTACGATCGAGGAGGTCACGCTCCCGAACGGCTACGTCATGCCGCTCGAGATCGTGCGCCACCCGGGTGCTGCGGCGGTGGTCCCGATCGATGATCACGGCAACGTGACGCTGATCCGCCAATACCGTCACGCGGTGGGTGGATATCTCTGGGAGATCCCGGCCGGGAAGCTCGAGCCCGACGAATCGCCGCTCACCTGCGCGGCGCGCGAGCTCGCCGAGGAGGTCGGGCTCGAGGCGACGACGCTCGATTCCATCGGGTCGGTGGTCACCTGTCCCGGGTTCTGCGACGAGGTGATCCATCTTTTCCTCGCGAGCGGCTTGCGCCGGGTTCCCATGCATCGGGGCGTCGACGAGGTCATCGAGTCCGTGAGCACCGTCCCACTGGCGTCGGCGCTCGCGATGATCCGGACGGGCGCGATCCGCGACTCCAAGACGATCGCTGGGCTCGTGCAGGCGAGTCTTCGGAAGGAACTGATCGGATCAGGCGCCCCGTAGACGCAGCTCGACGCGCCCGTCCTCGCGCGCGGCGAGCGTTCCGGATACGCCAACCATCTCGTCGGTTTCGAACGCCTCGAAGACGTCCTGCGAGGGTTCCATCAGCGCGAGCGTGCGGCGTCCATCCCCGCACCGAACGATCACGATACCTGCGGACGGGGCACCCTCGCGGTCGTGGAGAACGGTATACGTTTCGACGGTTCCCGGGCCGGTCGCGTCCCTCACGAACTCCGGGTGGGGTAGGGCGTCGATGATCGATTGCCGTTGCTTCGGCGACGACCGCGCCCACGGACGCGCCGGCGGCGCACTACCGTACACCCCGACCGCGTGCTTCGTCAGGTACCAGCCGAGCCCAGAGACGAGGCCGAGCGCGCCGGGCCGTTCTCGCAACCGTTCGACCATAGTAGCGACCGCATGGAGCGCGTAGTTGTTTCCCGCCCCTCCGAAGTACGGCAACCCGCCGGTCACGGAGAGTGCGCGCGTCCCGTCGGTCGGGAAACCGAGAAGACGCGCACCGAGCTGCACCGCGACCGGGAAGCAACTGTAGAGGTCGACGTGGTCGAGCGACGACGGCGCGATCGCTGCCTGCTCGAGCGCCTGGCGATAGGCCTCGGCCATGCCCGGCGACGAGGCGTAGTCGACGCGATCCTTCACGTGCCAGATGTCGTTCGCTTCACCGCCACCGTGCACGTAGACCCACCGAGACGCCGGGATGCCGAGCGCACGCGCCTCGGCCGCACTCGTCACGAGCACGGCAGCCGCCTGATCCACGTCGATGATCGACGTCATGTACTTCGGGTACGGATACGCGACCATGCGATTTCCGGCGTTCGGCGTACCGATCTGCTCCGCCGACTTGCCGTCCCGGAACCATGCGTTCGGATGGGTCACCGCGATCGCCGCGAGGCTCGCGCAGAGTCGCGCGAGGCTCGCGGAGTGTGCGGCGGGCGCATGGCCCTCACGGGCGCGCAGCGCGACCTCGAACAGCGGATAGATCTGCGTCGGCATCTGGAGCCCGTAGTCCCATTCGTCCTGGTGGGACCCCTGACGATCGTCACCGACGGTCGTCGCGCGCCCACGTCCGCGGGCCCACCCGAGCTCGGCCCCTCGGCGCCCGGCGAGACGCAACGTGTACAGCGCCTCACCGCCGGCGATCAGGACGATGCGGCATCGCCCCGCAGCAACGTCGTCCGCCGCCGAGTTAATCAGCCACTGGGGCCCGTTTCCGCCGATCGCGGTGTAGAGGCGTTCGCCCGGTGGCAGAGCGAGGCGCTCCGCGAGCCGTTCCGGCGGGTCGTCGTACGCCGCACCGGAAAGCATGTTGACGACCCGGACGGAATCGACACGCTGGGGAAGGCCGGTGCACTCCGCATCCGCGAACGCGACGCGCGCGGCTTCCTCGACGAGCGCCATCGGCTCGCGCTTCCGCGCCAGATCGTCGCCCCGGTCGGTCACCTGACCCACCCCGACGATGACCGGCAGTCTCGGGTCCATTCGCGGTCAGGTACCAGCGGAGATCGCACCGCTCAAACGCGCCGGCGCTCGACCAAGGTTTGACTTCCCCGTGCGACGGGCCGTACTGTCCCGAGCGTCGCGGCCGCCATGGATCTGCCCGGGTTCATCCCCATCTTTCCGCTTCCGAACGTGGTCCTCTTTCCGGAGGTTCCGCTCCCGTTGCACATCTTCGAGCCGCGGTACTGCGCAATGGTGCGTGACGCGCTCGCGGGGTCCGGGTTGATCGGCATGGTGCTGCTGCGCGGCGATTGGCAGGAGGACTACCATGGCGCTCCCGAAACCTACCGTACCGGGTGCGTCGGAAAGATCGTCGAGACGACGCCGCTCCCCGAGGGCAAGTTCAACATCGTGCTCGCCGGGGTCCGTGAATTCACGATCCTGAGCGAGCAACGGGAACGGGCATACCGGCAGGCGACCGTCGAGTGGCGCGAGCCTGCGAATACCGCGCCGCTCCCAAGCGACCTCCGACCCCGCCTCGTCGACATGATCGAACGCTACGTCGGCCGCTCGGGCGACGACCTCGCCCAGGATCTTCTGGGTGACGCGCGCCTGGACGACCGGACCTTGGTGAACTTCTTCTCCTTCTGGCTCGATTTCGGACCGATCGAGAAGCAGTGCCTCCTCGAGGCGGACGGGCCCGATCGCGCCCGGCGCCTACTCGAGGTACTCGAGTTCCACCTCTACGCGAGCCACGCCGCCCCTCTCGAAGGCAGCGTCCGCCGTATGCACTGATGATCTTCGTGGAGCTGATCCGAGCCGGCCTCTGGCGTTCGCTCGACGCCGAGAAGTTGCGGTTCTTTCTCGGTCGCACCCCAAACACCCTATATCTCTCGCGCCGTCACCCGCTCGTCTTCCGCCTCGACCCATTCCGGCTCCTGTTCTCGCGCCGCTACGCGCGCGGAGTCGTCGAGTGGCTGCGCTACCGCGCGGATCTCTACGACGGGGTGCGAGGCTAGCGCACCGCCTGGTTGGTTCGAGGCGGCACCCTTGCTACGGTGCCCGATCTGACCCCGTCCCCGACATGGGGTCCCACGAGAGGAACACATGCCGATCACCTACAAGCAGCTCATGGACGACGCCCGCCGGCTGGTACCCGAGGTCAACGTCGAAAACGTCCAGGGCGGGGTCGACAAACCCGGCGCACCAACGCTGCTCGACGTCCGCGAGAAGGAAGAGTACCGCGACGGCCATCTGAAAGGCGCCATTTCGCTGCCCCGCGGTTTTCTCGAGATGCGCATCGAGGAAACGGTTCCCGACAAGACGACGCCGATCGTCGCCTACTGCGCCGGGGGCACCCGCTCCCTGATCGCAGCGCGTACGCTCAAAGAGATGGGCTACACGAACGTCGTCTCGATGACGGGCGGCTTCACCGCCTGGAAGAACGCCGGCATGCCGTTCGTGCAAGACCATCAGTTCACACCCGAACAGCTGAGCCGCTACAGCCGGCACTTCCTCCTGCCCGAGGTCGGTGAGGCGGGGCAGGCGAAACTCCTCGCCGCGAAGGTCCTCCTGCTCGGCGCTGGGGGGCTCGGCTCACCGACGGCGCTCTACCTCGCGGCCGCGGGCGTCGGCACGCTCGGCATCATCGACCACGACGTCGTCGATCTCTCGAACCTCCAGCGCCAGATCCTGCACTCGAACGACCGCATCGGCATGCCGAAGGTCGAGTCGGCGCGCATCGCGATCAACGGCCTCAACCCGGACGTGAAGGTCGTCGCCCACCAGGAGCGCCTGAGCTCCGACAACGTCCTCGACGTTTTCAAAAACTACGACATCATCGTCGACGGGTGCGACAATTTCCCCACGCGCTACCTCGTGAACGACGCCTGCGTCATGCTCGGCAAGCCGAACGTGCACGGAAGTATCTTCCAGTTCGAGGGCATGGCGTCGGTCTTCGATCCGCGCTCCGGCCCCTGTTATCGCTGCCTCTATCCCGAGCCGCCGCCGCCGGGCGCGGCGCCGAGCTGTGCGGAAGCGGGGGTCCTCGGCGTGCTTCCCGGCCTGGTCGGCTGCGTCCAGGCCCTCGAGACGATCAAGCTGATCCTCGGAACCGGTCGGCCGCTCATTGGCCGCATGGTGCACTTCGACACGTTGAGCATGGAGATTCGCGTGAACAAGCTGCCGCGCGATCCGGAATGCCCCATGTGCGGAGAGCATCCCACCATCACCAAGCTGATCGACTACGAAGAGTTCTGCGGGCTCCGGAACCCCGGCGCATCCGCAGGCACCCACGCCGCCGCCTGACGTGATCGAACCGCGTCGAGGGCCGGGCCTCGGCTCAGCCTTCGACGCGGACGGTCTGGCGCACCAGCACCGTGACGCCGTCCGGGTCGTCGACGGTCTCCGCGAGATGGGCCGCGATCTTCTCGGAATCCGCGCGATCGAAGATGCGTCGCGCGCTTTCCGTGAGCCTCGCCATCACCGCCGTGGGCAGCTTGGCGACGCTGACCGTCGGATCCCCGGGCACGTCGTAGAGCACCTCGAAGCTCGCGGGATCGAGGCTCCACACGATCTCTTTGAACGATGCGACAAAGGCCGCCAGCTTTCGCTCCGGCGCGACACCCGGATAGAGCGCGTCGTCGACTCGTCGTCGCACGTCGTCGCCTGGAAGCTCGACCGCCACACGATCGGTGACGACGCGCCCGAGCCTCAGACGGTACTGCACCGGCGCGCCGACGTGCGAGCGGCGCCCCTCGATCACGCTCGTGCGATCGCCGTTCGACACTTCCCAAAGCGTGGGAGCGGTGGGATCCCAGAGCGCGCCCGTGTGGCGCGGCCCCGACGGCGTCGGCCGGAGCGTCTCGAGCCGATGCCGCGCATGACGGGTGAGGAAATCCATGCAGTCGTCGCGCGGCGTCTCGGTCACCCCGTCGGGCGTCATCGAATACACCGGCGTCCGATCCCACGGCGAGGGACGGAACACGTCCTCGCAGTCACGGCAATGGAGGAAGTGGTCGGGCCTCATGCCGACAGTTGAACGTTCGCGTCCGAACGCTCGGGCGATCCGATCTCGGGATTGGCGGTAGTGGCCTCCGCGATCGGTGGTATGGTCACGACGAACTCCGTGCCGCCCCCGAGCGTGCTCTGCACGTCGATGTTACCGCCGAGAGCGGCGACCATGCGCGTCAACAACCGGAGACCGAGGCCGATCCCGCGGAAGCGTTTGCGCGCGGTCGGATCCGCCTGGCGGAATCCCTCGAGGACCTCGTCGATCTCGTCAGGGCGCATGCCGATGCCCGTATCCCGGACGCGGATCTCGAGGGGCCCGTCGGGTTGCACCGTGGCATCGACCCGTACGCTGCCGTGCTCGGTGAACTTCAAACCGTTGAGGACGAGGATGTCGATGATCTTCGCGAGCTTCTCTTCGTCGGTGCGTATCGGAAGGCTCGGCACGTCGCCGACCTCGAGGTGCACGGCCTTTTCCTCGAAGGCATGACCGTGACGCTCGCCGAGGCGCGCGAGGAGAACCTTCGCGTCGAAGCTCCAGACGGTGAGGGGAATCTCGCCGGCCTCGAGCGCGGCGAGAAAGAAGATCCCCTCCACGCAGCTCAGGAGCTCGTGAGAGTTTGCCTGAATGCGATCGAGCGCCGCACGCTGATCGTTGCTCAGGGTCGACCCGTGCTCCTCGAGCAGGATCGAGCTGTAACCCATGATCGCCGACAGCGGCGTCCGGAACTCGTGGGTGAGGTTCGCGAAGAACTCTTCCTTGATGTGACGGAGCCGTTGGAGATTACGGCGCTTCTGGAGCGCGCGCTTGGTCGTTTCGAGAATCTCGAGCACGTCGAACGGCTTCGCGACGTACGAGAAGACCTTCAGGTTGATGCTCTCGACGGCCGTCTCGAGCGAGCCGTACCCGGTGATGACGATGACCTCGATGTCGGGATCGTGCGCCTTGATCTTCGCGAGCAGCGGCATGCCTGAAAGGCCCGGCATGCGGAGATCGAGCGACACGACATCGATCGGAGTCGTCTTCAAGATCTCGAGCGCCGCTTCGCCGCGTTCGGCGCTGTAGACCTGATAGTACGGCTTCAGAATCATCTTGAGCGCCAGCGCGGGTCCGGGCTCGTCCTCGATGATGAGGATGTTTCCTTGGGAGGCCATTTGAAGCCTCCTGGCAGCAGATTCCATGCCACGGAGCGTCTACGCGCACCGCTGACGAAAAGTCCCGGGAATCCTTGCGACAGGGGAGGACAAACCCCTTGCACCTTTCATCCGCGCCGGCCAGGCTCCGCCGCACACCGTCCAAAAATGAACGCGGCGACGGACCTCAGTCGTCGGCTTGGATCCCGAGCTTGTCCATCCGGTACTTGAGGATGCGACGCGTGGTCCCGAGAAGGTCGGCGGCGCGCGTCTGATTGAACTCGACGTGCTCGAGCGCCGCTCGGATGATGTCGCGCTCGAACTCGTCGACCGCGTCCGTGAGGGATTTCTCGCGCCGCAGCACCTGCTGCTGGATCGAGGACGTCTCGACGCGACCTGCCCGGACGTGCTCGGGCATGTCCTCGAGCCCGATCGGTTCGTGATCCGAGAGTACGAGGATGCGCTCGATCACGTTCTCGATCTCGCGGACGTTCCCGGGCCATGGATAGCGAAGCAGGGCGTCCACGGCCTCCGGGCTGATGCGTTTCTCCGGGATGCCGATCTGGGTCGATTTCGTCGTGATGAAATGCTTGATCAGAAGCGGCAGGTCTTCCGGCCGGTCGCGAAGCGGCGGCAGCTGCAGCGATACCACGTTCAAACGGTAGTAGAGATCGGACCGGAAGCTTCCATCGCGCATTGCCTGCTCGAGGTCGCGGTTCGTCGCCGCGATGATGCGGACGTCGACGTGGATGCTCTGTTTCCCGCCGACGCGCATGAACTCGCCTTGCTCGATCACGCGGAGCAATTTCGCCTGGAGCGCCGGCGCCAGCTCGCCGATCTCGTCCAAGAAAATCGTCCCCTGGTCCGCCAGCTCGAACTGCCCGAGCTTCCGTTGCACCGCGTCCGTGAACGAGCCGCGCTCGTGCCCGAAGAGCTCGCTTTCGAGGAGGTTCTCGGGAATCGCCGCGCAGTTGAGCGTGACGAGCGCCTTGTCGGCGCGCGGGCTCTGATAGTGTAGCGCCTTCGCGATCAGCTCCTTGCCCGTCCCGCTCTCGCCGGTCACGAGCACCGTGGTCTTCAGCGGCGCGACCATGCCGATCGTGCGGAAGATCTTCTGCATGCGGGGCGAGTTGCCGATGATGTTGTCCGGGCTGTAGCGACGGCCGACCTCCCAGCGCAGGTTCTCGAGCTCCGCGTCACGAGCGGCGTCGCGCGTCGCACGCTCGACGATGATGAGGAGCTCCTCGACGTCGAACGGCTTCGTCACGTAGTCGAACGCGCCGAGCTTCATCGCCGTGACCGCCGTCTTCACCGTCTTCGTCGCCGTCAGCATGAGCACTGGCACGCGCTGGTCCTGCTCCTTGATGCGCTCGAGCACGACGAGGCCGTCGATGCCCGGCATTAGGACGTCCAGGAGGACGAGATCGGGCTGCACTTGCGGCAACATGTCGAGCGCCTCTTCGCCCGACGTCGCGAGCACGGCCTCGTACTGATCCTTCAACACCATCCGCAGCGACTCGCGGACTCCCGGCTCGTCGTCGACGATCAACACTCGGCGTTTTTCCATCGCTCTCCCGTCCTCCCCTCCGCCCGGGCCCCTCACGGGCGCGGGGGCCATTCCACTCGAATCACCGTCGACTCGGCGTCGCCCTTGCGCACCGCGAGCGTCGCACCGTTGCGCGCCAGCAGGGCTGCCGCGAGCGCCCACATGAGCGGCGGCGTCTCACCATCGCCCGCGGTGGGCTCGACCCACCCCGCCAATCGCGCCGCGATCGAGGCCTCGGTTCGAACCTGAAGCTCGACGCCCCGCTCGGCGCCACACACCTTGAGAACCGTGTGCGCCGTCAGATCCGGGACGAGCCCGCGGCACAAGCTGCGAAACGCGAACAGGACCTGCGCCTCGTCGGCGTCGATCGGCACCGCACCGGTCCCGTTGCGCTCGACGTCGACGTGACGGCGCTGCAGCTCCGCGCCGTACTCGGCAAGCGCTCGGTCCAGGAGCTGCTGGACGTCGACGGCCCGTACGTTCGGCGTCCGGAAGCGCGCGAAGTCGAGCAGCGTCTCCAACAGCTCGTCCATGCGCCCGATCGCCTCGGTCGTGAGGTTGGCGAAGCGGGACCGAACCTCGGGATCGGCAAGGACGCTGTCGAGATGCTGCGCGAAGGTCTTGATCGTGACCATCGGATTCCGGAGCTCGTGGGCGAGCTCGCCGAGCACGACCTCGAGGTCGAGCCCGGCCATCCCGTTGCGCGCGGGGACGACCGCGCCGAGCGAAGCCATGCCTGCGACGTGCACCGCCGTCGCACGCGGCGTGGACTCGGGTAGGAAGAGGATCTGCTCCGGCTCCACGACCGACGGCCGATGGACGACGAGCGTCCGCGCAATCACGGCCTCGAGCTCGATCACGTTCCCGAACCAGAGGTACTGCTGAAGCCGCTCGATCGCGGCGGGCCGAAAGCTGACGGGCTCGAGCCGATAGCGGGCGCAGAGATCGCCCGTCAGGATCTCCACCAGCGCCGGCACGTCCTCAGGCCGCTCGCGCAGCGGCGTCAGGTGGATCGGCACCGTGGTGACGGCATAGGCGAGCTCTCCGGCGAACCGGCCGTCCGCCACGCCATCGGCGAGGTCCCCCGCGTAGCCGACGACGACGTGCGTCCCATCGGGCGTGGCGTGCGCACTCTCCACCAGCGATGCGACGTCGGACTGCACGAGCCTGTCGGCACCGTCGAGGTTCGCGACGAAGACCGTCGCGCCGCTCGCACCGCCGGTATCCGCGATGCGGCGCGCGAGCACCCCGGGCATCGTCCGGGCCGCGTCGACCGTGACGTACGGCCCAGGGCGCCCGCGCGCGAGGTGAAGGGCATGGGCGACGCGGGCCGCACCCGTACCGATCTCGCCTTCGAGGCCGACCACGCGTACGTCGGCGCTCAGCACGTTCCGCACGAGCCCAGCGGCGGCACGAGGAAGAAACGGCGTCTCCAGATACTGCCGCTCGGACGCGCTGTCGGCGCTCGGTGTCGCCGCTGCCGCCGCGGTCCGCAGGAGCGCGCGCACGGCGTGGCGGGCGGCATGCGCATCGAACGGCTTCGCCAGGATCTCGACCGGTACGTGCGGCGGGACCAGCCGCTGCACCTCGACATCGGCCGCCGATTGCATGAGCAACAGCGGCACGCCGGGCACGACGCGTGCGAGCGCGGCTCCCAACGCGCGCTCGTCGCGAGGCGGGGGAGGCACGCCCAGGATGACGAGATCGGGACGTCCGCGATCGGGCGGGACGGCGTCGACGGAGGGAGCGACGTCGATCTCGTGCTCGGTGCCGAGCACGATGCGGAGCGTCTCTCGGACGCTCGCCGAGCCGTCGACGACCAGGATACTCGCCATGCTCACACGTCCACGGACCGACGACGCGGGGTGATCCGCCCGCGCGTCCGCCACCGCCTCCGCACCACCTCCACCGCGCGCCCCCCATCACCCGAACCGCACATCGGGATCGATGTACGATTTTGTACGTGCGTAACGCACGAACTGTCAAGGTGAATCGCCGAAGGTGGACGAATTTCGCCTCACCCGAACGCCGGCTCGCCCGAATTGACGAGCCGGCGTCCGTACCCCCGGGACCCTGTGCTCGCTCACAAGGTTCGGATGAGGTTCGCAGTCGACCGACTGCTGAGCGGACACCACAGCAAGCAACGTTCCGCGGGTACGGTCACGGAACGACACGCTCGTGTGGGCCGACCCACGCACGCCGTGTCCGCCGGCGCGGACCGCGTGTCGGTCGCGCGACGCCGTGTGTCCGCCGTCAGACCGTGCGGCCCTGAAGGCGCAAGCGCAGCCACCCGATCAACGTGAGAAACACGCCGACGGCGATCATGACGAGGCCGCCGCTCAGGACCACCTGATACAGATCCACTTTCGCGCGACCGATGTTGTAGCGCTCGCCCTCGTCGTCGAGCGGACGCAGGATGCGATCGGTCGAGCTCGCAGCGTCGGGAAAGTACCCGCGCGCGCGGCCCTCCGCGACGATGCGCTGATACTGGCCGAGCTTCCGACTCCCGATGACCGTGTTGCCGATTCCGAGCACCAGCAACGTGATCGCGAGCACCAAGAGCCGGCTCTGATACAGGCGCCGCGGCTCCATGGAGGCGCGGCTAACATCGGGTTGCGGCTCCGTCAAGCAACGGCTAGACCGCTGGCATGCGCGAGCCCGTCTCTTGGAAGTGGCTCGGGCTCTGCGCCTACGAAGACGCGTTGGCGCACCAAGAGGCCGCATGGACCGCGCGGCGCCGCGGCGGTCGCGACGTCTGCTTCGCGCTCGAGCATCCGCCGACGATCACGCTCGGCCGCCGCGGAACCGCCGCGGACGTCGTCGCGTCGGACGACGAGCTCGCCGCGCGCGGTGTCGGCCGTCATGCGATCGAGCGCGGCGGACACGCGACGTATCACGCTCCCGGCCAGCTCGTGCTCTATCCCATCGTGCACCTCGCCGAGCGCGGGTTCGGCGTACGAACGTTCGTGTGGTGCCTCGAAGAGATCATGCTCGGTATCTGCGACGCGGTCGGGGTCCGCGCGACGCGCGATGCGCGCGGACACGGCGTCTGGACGGCGCGCGGCAAGCTCGGTGCGATCGGCATCCGCGTCCGCGACGGAGTCTCGACGCACGGGCTCGCGCTCAACGTCGACCTCGATCTCGCCGGCTACGACCTGATCGCGCCATGCGGCGTTCGCGGTCTCCCGGTCACGAGCCTCCGCGCCGAGGGCACGGACATCGACATGCAAACGCTGGTGCCGATCGCGAAGGCCGCGTGCCGCCGCATGTTCGACTCCGCCATCGGAGCCGAGGTGGAGGCGCACCCCTGAGCACTTCGGAACACGCGCTCGTCGAGCGCATGCTCGGCGGCGACCGCGTCGCGCTCGCGAAGCTCATGACCCGGGTCGAGAACGAGGCCGGCGACGTGGCATCCATCATGGCCCACGTCTATCCGAGGGTGGGGCGGGCCGACGTCGTCGGCGTGACGGGTCCCCCGGGCGCGGGCAAGTCGACGCTCGTCGACCGTCTCGTCGGCAAGCTCCGAGAGTCCGAGCAATCCGTCGGTGTGGTCGCGGTCGACCCGTCGAGCCCCTTCAGCGGCGGCGCCGTCCTCGGCGATCGCATCCGGATGCAAAACCACGCGCTCGATCCGGCGGTCTTCATCCGCAGTCTCAGCACCCGCGGACGGCGTGGCGGCCTCGCACGGGCAACCCGACAAATCACCCATCTGCTCGACGCCTTCGGCAAGGATAGAATCCTCATCGAAACCGTCGGCGTCGGCCAAACCGAGCTCGACATCATGGAGCTCGCCGGCACCGTGGTGGTCGTGCTGGTCCCCGAGGCCGGCGATACGGTGCAGGTGATGAAAGCCGGACTTCTCGAGATCGCGCACGTCTTCGTCGTGAACAAAGCCGACCGGGAAGGTGCCATCCGAATGCAGACCGAGCTGCAGACGATGTTGCAGCTTCGGTCCAACCCGACTTGGGACGTCCCGGTGCTGTTGACGGAAGCGAATCGAGATCGCGGCGTCGACGAGCTCGTCGCGGCGATCGATGCGCACCGCGCGCACCGCGCCACGCACCGCGACGCCCGCGTCGCGGAGGAGCATCGCGAGCGCGAGTTCCTCGACGTGCTCGACGGCGAGCTGCGCACGCGGCTCGAGCGCCGCATCGACCGCGAAGCCGCGGCGCTCCTCGAGCGTGTGCGGCACGGCGAGATCGACCCGTACAGCGCCATGTTCGAGCTGCTCCGCGACCCGGACGTCGTGCGGCGCCTCCTCGGCGCGTCATGAGCCTCTACGCCATCGGCGACTTGCACGGGTGTCCGGACGAGCTCGAGGTGCTGCTCGACGCGATCGCGCCGGGCGACGGCGACACCGTCGTGTTCCTCGGTGACTACGTCGATCGCGGCCCGAGCGTACAGCCCCTCGTCGATCGCCTGCTGCGCTTACGGGACGAGGCTTTCACGTCGGTCTTCCTCCGGGGGAACCACGAGGACATGTTGCTCGCGCATCTCGGCATCGGCGGGCGCCACGGCGAGGTGTATCTGGAGAACGGGGGCGGGGCGACGCTCCGGAGTTACGGCGTGCCCCCCGGGTTACCGGGAACCGCGAGCCTCGACCTCTTGCCGCCGGAGCACGTCGCCTTTTTCCGCTCCTGCCAACTCCGGCACCTGGAGCCACCGTTCCTCTTCGTGCATGCGGGCATCCGCCCGGGCATTGCGCTCGCGGATCAGGACGAGGAGGACCTGCTGTGGATCCGCGAGGAGTTTTTCACGCGCACGCACGCGTTGCCGTACACGGTCGTCTTCGGCCACACGCCCACGCGTGAAGCCCGCGTGGAGTTGCCGTACCGCATCGGCCTCGACACCGGTCTGGTCTACGGCAACAAGCTCACCTGCCTCGATGCCGACGGCCGCCGCCTCGTGCAAGTACAACGGGGCGGCCGGCGTGCCGTCACACGCGACCTCGCCCCCGCGTTCGCCGCCGCTCGGCTGTAGCGTCGCGGCGCGCGGGGCCGCCTCCACTTGCCGAACGCGCCGACGAACCATAGTATCCGCGCGCTTCACGGCGGCGTAGCTCAGTTGGTTAGAGCGAGGGTCTCATAATCCCTAGGTCCGTGGTTCGATTCCACGCGCCGCCACTGTTTTCCCTCCACGGAGTGACCCGCATGAAGCTCGACACGCAGCTCGGACACAACGGCCTCGGCGTGGTGGGGAATGAGGCCGCTGCCTTCGAGCGCATGGGATTCGACGGCGCCTGGACCTTCGAGGCCGGCCACGACCCGTTTCTCCCGTGCACGCTCGCGGCGCATCACACGCATCGGATCCACCTCGGGACGAACATCGCGGTCGCCTTCGCGCGTAGCCCGATGTCGATGGCGCAGGTTGCGTGGGACCTCCAACAGCAGAGCGCCGGCCGCTTCCATCTGGGTCTCGGCACCCAGGTGCGCGCGCACGTCGAGCGGCGCTACTCGATGCCGTACGAGCACCCGGTCGCGCGCCTAGTGGACTACGTCGATACCGTGCGCGCCATCTGGAACACGTTCCAGACGAACGCGAAGCCGGCGCACGAAGGACCGTTCTACAAGTTCACGCTGATGAACCCGATGTTCACTGGCGGGCCGATCGATCATCCACGAATCCCGATCTGGATCGCCGGGGTGAACCCGCTCATCAGCAGGGCCGCGGGCGAGGTCGCCGACGGATTCCACGTCCACCCGATGAACACCGTCGCGTACCTGAAAGACGTCGTCATCCCGAACGTCGCCGAGGGCGCGAGGCGACGGAGCCGAAGCCGGAGCGACGTCCAGCTCTACGCGCCGATCTTCACCGCGAGCGGCGACACCCAGGCGGACGAGGACAGGGCGATCGCCGAGGTGCGCCGGCAGATCTCGTTCTACGGCTCGACGCCCGCCTATCGACCCGTGCTTGAGCACCATGGCGCGGGCGAGATCGCGCGTCAGCTGTCCGTCGACGCGCGCGAGGGCAGGTGGGCCGAGATGCCGACGCGCATCACCGACGCGATCGTCGACACGGTCGCGATCGTCGCCAAGCCGAAAGATCTCGCCCGCAAGATCCACGAGCGTTACGACGGCATCCTCGATCGCGTCTCCCTCTACTTCCCGATCCGCAACGCGGAGAGCGCGGAAGAGACGTGGAAAACGTTCGTGGCGGCGTTTCGGGGCTGAGCACAGCCGGTCGCTAGTTCGGACCCGGCGTCAGCGGCTGATCGTCGCGGGGCGGCGCGACCGCGATCTCCGCGCCGTCGATGGTGGTGTGCGCACGGCTGACGAGGTTCCGCAGCGTGAGGTCGCCGCGCACGACCTGATCGAGGTCCGCCGCGAGCACGTGGAAGCGCGCAACCTCCGGCGTCCCCGGCTGATCGATGCTGCCGCGCAGATCCGACACCGAGCGATACGGACGATGGTGGTACTCCATCTGCACCATCATCCCGTCGGCCTGCACCTGGAGACCGTCCTTCAACCTCTCGAGCGTCGGCTCCATCACGCTCGCCCAGAGCACCTGGGCCCGCTGCTGCCGGTCGCGCGTCGAGTCGTCGAAGATCATGCCCGTCTCGACCACGAAGACGAGATAGCGCTTGTCGAACGCTTCCTGGACGCGATCCACGCGGACGCCGGTCGCCAGCACCGAGCCCTTCTGCATCGCGTTCAGTAGAAGATGCGTCTGGATCACGACCGCGTCCTCGCCGTGTCGCTTCCGGATCTTCGCGAGCAAACGCGTGACGTCTTGCGGCTTGGCGCTCGGCACGTCGTCGAGCTCGGTCACCGGCGCCGGCGTCTGACTCCACGCGGGCAGCTGCCGGCCACAGAGCAGGACCGCCAGAAGGGCCGTGAGGACCGTGATCGAGGAACGCACGCGGGGCGCATGCTGGCACGAGAGGGAAAACGGCGCAATTTGGGATCCGCGACGCGGGCGATCTTGAGCCGATCCGGCGCCGGTGCTTTCATCGCCGACCATGGCGCGGACGTTCCTGGACGCAGTCCGCGACGGCATTCGCTCCCATGCGCTGCTCGCACCCGGCGACACGGTACTCGCGGCCGTGTCCGGCGGTGCGGACTCGGTGGCGCTGCTCGTCGGGCTCCTCGATCTCCGCGAGGAGCTCGAGATCGCAGTCGTCGCGGCCCACCTCGACCACGGGCTCCGCGGCGTCGAGAGTACGGCCGACCGCGCCTTCGTGGAAGCGCTCGCGCGCCGCCTCGGGGTGCCGTGCTTCGTGGAAGCCGCGACGGTTCCCCCCGGGAACGTCGAAGCGGAAGCGCGGCGCGTCCGCTACGCCTTCCTCGAACGAGCGGCCGGCGCGCTCGGCGCGACGAAAATCGCGACCGGGCACACGCGCGACGACCAGGCGGAGACGGTGCTCCTGCGCATCGTTCGCGGCGCCGGGCCGCGCGGTCTCGGCGGGATACGCCCGCGGCGCGGGCGCATCATCCGCCCTCTGCTCCGCTGCGATCGCATCCAGGTGCGCGGCTTCCTCGTCGAGCGCGGGCTCGAGTGGCGGCGCGACCTCAGCAACTTCGACATGAGGCTCGAACGCGCACGCGTGCGACACGGATTCCTGCCCGCGCTCTCGCGCGAGCTGAACCCGCGCCTCGCCGCGACGCTCGCCGGCCTGGCGGACCTCATGCGCGAGGAGGACGCGCTCCTCGATCGCCTCGCCGCGGCCGGCGCACGACACGCCGTCCTCGCGATCCCGATGCTGGAAGCGCTCGAGCGTCCGCTCGCTCGCCGTGCCGTCCGGATCTGGTGGCGCCGGCACGGCAGCGGCCGCCGTCTCGCGCGCGACCACGTCGAGGCGATCGTCGCCTTGGCGCTCCGCCCGGCCGGCGGCGGACAGATCGCGGTGCCCGGCGGCAGCGTCGTCCGCAGCGGACGCGAGCTGCGGCTCACGAGCGCACGCGCGATCGCAACACCCGAGGCATGGCAGATCGCACTCGTCCCGGGGGGCACCGTCGAGACTCCGGGCGGCTGGTCGCTCGATCTCGAGACCGTGCCACGCGCCGAAGCCCCACCCCCGGACGACACGACCTGGGTCGCGGATGCCGACCGTCTCGAGCGGCCGCTCTTCGTCCGCAATCGCCGGATCGGCGACCGGCTCCGCGCGCTCGGACTCACCGGCCACGCGACCCTCAAGCGTCTTTTTTCCGCGCGCGGCGTGCCGCGCCACGAGCGCAACGATCATCCAGTGGTCGTGTGCGACGACGAGGTGCTCTGGGTACCGGGATGCGGCCGCAGCGACGCGGCCCTCGTCGGCCCGACGACCGTCCGCTGTCATGTCATTCGCGCGAAACGTACCCCGAATGAATCCGCATGATTGCCGGGGTGTACCCCCTATGGTACCTTCGCCGAGTCCATCGTGCCGATGCGTAAAGGTGACAGAACGGTGAATCAACTCTCGCGGAATCTCGCGCTCTGGCTCCTGCTCATACTCATGGTCCTCCTGCTCGTGAACGTCTTCACGAAGCAGCCGGCCCGCGATCAGGAGATGATTTTCAGCGACTTCCTCGCCGCCATCGACAAGGGCGAGGTCACGGAGGTCACCGTTCAGGGTCAGGACCTGCACGGGAAGAAAACCTCCGGTGAGGCCTTCCGAACTTTCGCTCCGCCATACCCCGAGCTCATCAGCGACCTCCGCGCGAAGGGCGTCCGCATCGACGCGCGGCGCGAGGATCCCGAGCCCTTCTGGTACGTGCTCCTCGTCAACTGGTTCCCGATGATCCTTCTGATCGGCCTCTGGGTGTTCTTCATGCGCCAGATGCAGGTCGGCGGAGGCAAGGCCATGTCCTTCGGGAAGAGCCGCGCCAAGCTGCTCACCGAGAACCAGCACAAGATCACCTTCGACGACGTCGCCGGCGTCGACGAGGCCAAGGAAGAGCTCGAAGAGATCATCGCCTTCCTGAAGGACCCCAAGAAGTTCACCAAGCTCGGTGGCCGCATCCCGAAGGGTGTGTTGCTGGTCGGACCTCCGGGAACGGGCAAGACGCTCCTCGCGCGTGGCGTCGCAGGCGAGGCCGGCGTGCCGTTCTTCTCCATCAGCGGCTCCGACTTCGTCGAGATGTTCGTCGGCGTCGGCGCCTCGCGCGTCC